>CAYQZG010000093.1:0-15426 GCA_964421785.1 uncultured Anaerolineales bacterium | reverse complement strand
ACATCATAAGCACCCTGTAGGCTGGCAATACGCCCACATAGAAGAAACACGGAGGTAAGAGGAGGGACAAGGAAAGCGCTCCAGAGGCATCGCCGCTTCCCCAGTAGGTTGGGAGAAGGTGCCACACTCCCCACAGGAAGCCCACGACCAGGCCAGAGGTGAGGACACTGTATCGCTGCCTCAGCCTGGGTGCGGCGAATCCCGTCCAACCTGGCTCCTCCATCAGGCCTCCGCCGACAAGCCCAATCGCAATCCCTGTCAGTAGAAGAGTAAGCTTGTCGTCCGCGGTGAATATGCTAGGGAGAAACGCCGGGGAGATCAGCGAAAGGGCGAAGAGTATGATCATCACGAAGCATGGGGCGGTTAGGAGCGCCACCGCGTACCACCGGACGCTCACCCGCCATCTGGACAACCGGGATAGAAGCTTTCGGAAGCCGGCCTTTCCATCAACCAGACCGGTCAAGAGGATGCCGGATATGACAGGGCCGAGCAGATAGGGCAAGAACACGATGGGATAGAGCTCCTCGAATTGCTCGCTGGTGGTTGGCATTCCGTGAGGAGCGCCCAGGATAAGCACTCCACCCCACGAGATCGTGAATGTGAGGACGAAGTAGGTCAGCACTGAGTGGTTCTTGATGAAGGCCTTGATGTTTGTCACGATGGTCTCCTTTGAACCTCAAGCATTCTGTAGTGGTGTCAATCAGGTGGCCTGGCGGCTGGCATCAGCCGCAGCGCCGGGTGAGCGGTTCTCGTCTTGGCCTTCGACGCCGCGTATGCGAAGCATCCCTGGAGCGACAGCGTAGGGGGGCATCTCCGGCGAAGCCGGGCCTGGTGCAATTGGGGTTGGGCGCGCTCAAATGGGTTTCTCAGTGACTAATGCTCGCATACGTTTAGCTATTGCCAGCAGAAACGTCCAATTCTCGAGATGAGCGTGATACGCCAGATGCTCAAGCCCAATATGCAGATAGCACGCCATGAGCCTGGAATCTTTGTTTTCTGGTCGGTATCCCTTCTCTGCCCATCGCTGCTCAATCATCGATCTCAAGTGCTCCATGTCCAACTGAGGATACCAGGGGGCCCAGAATTCGAACAGCGCCAGATCATAGAGATGACCACCATGCAAAGCCAAAGCACCGAGACCAGGCTCCCTCCCCTATCATGACAATCTCTGAGGCATCAACACCCAGGTGGCTGGTCAGAAATGTTTGGGCCTGTTGACTATCGACCATTCTTGCACGCTCTCCAGGTCCTCGATCAGTAAACCCGTTCTGTCTTGCGCTCTAGCTGGCTCCCGAGGCGGGTATGCTTTCGGGGAGCCATACGTGAAGCGTACTGCACGAATCGCCATCCGCGACACGGAAACAGGTATGTGCTGCCTAACTGCATCAAGGAGGAGCGTTGGAGGGCTGGAAAGCTGGGCATGGTGACAATCCTCTACCATCGGGTCGTTCAACGGTCATCAGCGTGGTTTTCTGACATCCGAGCTAGTCCGTCGCTACTACTCAACCGCGAGCAGCGGCTTGACCCACTCGTCGATCTCGGCCAGCTCCTCCTCCAGCAGGTCGCGCACCATGGAGCGCAGCTTGCCGATGCTGCGCACGTTCCCCGGCCCGCCAGCCTCGATCCAATCGCTGGCCTTCTGCGCGCATTCGCGGCCCAGGGCGGCCAACTCCTTGTGGACCTCCTGTGAGGGATCGAAGCGCGGGATGGGCAGCTCGAGAACCTTCTTGTGGATGTCACGAGCCCCGTATTGACCTCGGCTTTGCATAGGCTTCACCAGTTCGTCCACCGTGGGCGCGTTGAGCGCTGCTACCACGTAATGGGCCTCACGTTCCTTGTCTGTCTCGAACTGATATGATTTGTGGTCCACGGCGAAACCGGCGGCTCGCATCTCTTGTCCGCCGACGTGAAAGGCAATGGCCTCTTCTTCGACCAGACATGCGCAGAGATAGGTGGCGGACGCTGCGTAGAGAACCCGGTACTTCGCCTGTGGATTCTGAGACGTGAGCTTCCCCTGGTAGTCCAAGTACTCCACGACGTCCATCCGACCGGCCTTGGATCCGCGTCGTTCCTCCCACTCCGCCTGCGCGGTCTCCAGCCATTGGGCCAGGTGGATGTAGCCCCTCCGGCGCGCCTCTGGACCGGTTATCAGGCCATACTCCTCGCCGGCGGGCTCGATCGGGAGCACCACGGGGCGGTAGTCGAGATGGCCGAAGGGCAGCAGGTCGGTGGAGAGCAGCGTGGCGTAGAGGAAGCGCCGCTCCACGTTCCCCCTCAGCACCATCCCCTTCCACTTCCCCTTGGCGTACCGCCGGGCCCGCTCGCCGCTCTCCAACGGCGGTAGCGTCGGATCGAAGCCCAAAGGTGACGACTTCACCTGCACGAACCAGAAGGCACGAGGGTAGATCGTGGCGCCGTTCTTGAACAGTTCCTTGTACGGACTGGCCGCTTCCGCCTGCACGCTCGCGGTGGCCGACCAGAAGGAGCGTTCCCCGATCTGGCTGAGGTAGAACGTCTCCTCCTCGACTGTCAGGCTTTCGTCTGCCTCCTCCAATGCTGCGTTCTTTCGTTCCAGCGTGCCGCTCAACACCTCGCCGGGGATGGAAGACACCTCCGGTTCCTCTTCCTCGCCTGGCTCAGGGCGCTGCCCCTTCCGCCCAAAGAGCACGCACGACGGCACGTTGAAGAGCGGCTCCACGTCCTCCAGGTCCCAGACCTCCTCGAAGTCCAGCGCAACGCCTCGGAAATCGCCCCGCCGCAGCGCGTCGTGCTGGTCGGCGGAGAAGATGCTGTGTGGCAGGACGAAGGCCACCAGACCACCCTCCTTGAGGTAGAGGTCGGCCCCGCGGACCAGGAAGAGCGTCGCCAGTTCCAGGTGCGTGATCAGCTCGCCCCGCCCGGAGAGCAGGTTGTAGTGCTCCGTGATCTGCCGCTTCAGGAACTCCTGGTACGCCGGTTCAGCGTAGCGGAAGGAGAGCCAGGGCGGGTTGCCGACCACCACGTCGAAGTTCCCCTTCAGGAAGAGTGGCTTGTAGATGTTCTTCAGCACGAAGGCCCAGATGGTGTCCCGGCCCGCCTCGATCAGCCGCCTCAGGGCTTCGGCGATGACGAACACCTTCTGCGCCGGCGCCCCGTCATCCAGCAGATGCGCGTGCTGTGCTCTCAAGTAGCTGATGAACTGCTCCCGGTCCGTCTGCTCACCCGCGCTCTGTGTGGCGAACCCCTTGGCGGCCTCGATGGTGTCGTCATAAAGATCCGGGTTCTCCAGCAGCGCCTGCGGGAGGTAGATGGTCTGGCCGTCGAGCTCCACCTCATAGTCGGCCCTCTCGGTCTCCGCCCAGCGCTGCGGCAGATTGATGGCGTCCGCCAGATAGACGGGGATGCTGATCTTGCCCCGCCTCCTCCTGAGCAGGTCGCCTAGGGCCAGGATGTAGTTCGTCTTGGCCACGGTGACCGCCAGCGGGTGGACATCGACGCCCACCACGGCGTCGAGCACGTGGGCCAGCGTCCGGCGCGTGTCTCCCAGGCGCGCCCGCTTCTCCCGCACGGCCTGATACAGGAACGTCCCCGACCCACAGGAAGGATCCAGGAGGGAGCGGCGCGGGCCTTCTGCCAGGATCCGCAGTACCATACGATGAGCCAGCCAATCGGGGGTATAGTACTCGCCGAGATCGTGGCGGGTCTCAGGGTCCACCAGCTCCTGGTAGAGCGACTTCAGCACGTCCTCGGAAAGCTCGCGCAGGTTGTAGTTCTGAAGCAGGCTCAGGAGCCGCCGCGCCGTCTCCACGCCGGCCTCCTCGGCGCGCTCACGCGCCACCCAGGAGAAGAAGTCCTCCTCCAGGAAGTTCTCGATGCCGTGCTCCTTGAAGAAGCGGCCCTCCAGCAGCGAGAGGATCTGCTCGTCATCCGCCTCTCGCTCCCCGGTCAGGCGGCGCCAGGCCATGAGCTTGGCCAGAGCCGAGAGGTACGTGTGCCGGATGAAGAGCGTCCCGTCGGCCACCGACGCCCCGTAGACGATGAGCAGGTACTTGGCCCAGTTGTCGTAGACCACGTCGAAGACCGGCTCCCCCTCCAGCGCGCGCCAGCGGGCCAGCAGCGTCTGGCTCGCCGCGCGGAAGGCGTGGCTGCGCAGCCCGAAGTCCTGCACGATGGCCTCGGAGGTGGGGGCCAGCAGCTCCTGGCGCAGGAAGTAGCGATCCAGCCAGTAGTAGACCTCCGGCGGCTCCAGGGCCGAGAGATCGACCTCCTCCACGACCCCCAGCTGGATCTCTTTGGGCTGGAGCGTCTCTTGCGTTGGATCCTCCATCGTCGGCGAGTAGACGACGAACTGGACGCCGTCGGCGGCGATACCCAGGTAAGGTTTTCGCTCGCTCTCCTGCGACCAGAGGCAGGCGATGTACCGCCGCAGCTGCTCCTCGGCCTCGACCCGCATCGTATCCAGGTTCCGCTCGAACTCGATGACCAGGTTGCCGAAGAGGTTGTCCACCTTCCCCCGTAGCACGCGGTCCTTCTGCTTGGTCTTGACATACTTCTCGACGCCAGCGACGTAGTCCTCGATGAAGCCGGGCTGCACGCCGAACAGGTCGTTGAGAAACGCGGCGAAGCGGTGCGACTTGGCGGACTCGCTCTGTTGCGATGCCACCGACGCCAGATAAGCGGGGACGACCTGTTCCCACTCAGCCTGGCGGATATCCGGCATGCGCGTGCCCTTCTCGGATAGCTTACTCTGCTTGGTCATCGGTGGAGGCCTTTCTGGTCAGCCGCCGGGCGATCTCGAAGGCGGCGGCGATGCGGATGATCTTGACGTCGGAGAGCCCCTTGATCTCCAGGAACTGCTCCAGCGGCACGTTCGACATCTCGGTGAGGGAGCCGAAGTGCTCGACCACCTCCTCGGCGATGGCCAGGGCGGGTTTGCCCCGGATGCCTGTGGAGATGAGGATGGCCAGGAGCTCGGCGTCGGTCAGCGCGTCGGCGCCCAGCTCGCGCAGCTTGCCGCCAGGGTGGGACCAGGTCGTCATCCGGGCCTCCTGTTGGGGAGTGTTGGTTGGAATGTGGCTTCCTGTCTCGTTGCTTCTAGTATAGGCCTCTTGGCCCGATCTGGCAAATGACGGGACGGTGCGAGGTTCCAGATACAGACACCGGTCGCCGAGACCCTAAGGGTTTTTGATACAAGCCTTCATTTTCTTGGTGAAAACGCATTCTGTGTCAACGAATATTAAGTCGAACCTTGATTATATGAAACCCTTAGGGTCTGTCGTATTGCGCTAGTGGTTGCGCAGCACCAGCGGCAGGTAGGTCGCTGAGTGGCCGATGGTCATTGTGGCCGGGACGTCGATGCGCTCGTTGACGGGATCGTCCGTATTGACAACCAGGGTGGTGGTGTAGGTGCCCAGCGTGTGGGTCAGCGTGTCGAAGGTGACGTCCACGACGAAGGTGCTGTCGGCGCCCACCGTGCCGCTGATGGGGTCTATGGAGAGCCAGGGGAGGTCATCGCCCTCACCACACAGAGGTTCTCCAGGATGGATGAAGCAGACGGCCAGGCCGTCGCTCACCGCCGGAGCGTCGTATGCATACTGTAACCCCGTGGTCTCATCTCTTTGAATCCCAAACGTCGCGCCAGAGCCATCGCTGACGGCAGCGTCGAGGTACTGCATCAGGATGTTCCCGTTATCATACAGGATCACTTCCCAGGTGCCCGAGGCGGCGCCATCGTACAGGCGTACGCCGCGGTACTCGATGACCAGCATGTCGCCGACCTCCTGGTAGTACACGTCCCCATCCACCACCAGGTCATCCCAGAAGTGGGCGATGAAGGTGTCGACCTCGTAGGTGTTGGGGCCTGGAATCGGGACGTTTTCCAGGCCCAGGTAGGCGTCTTCGAAGTAGACGGTGCCGTTGGAGCCGACGGCCAGCTCCGTGTGGTCCACGCCATAGAAGGGGAAGGGGAACGGGATGGTGATGGGGAAGGCATAGCCATCGTCTAGGTCCGATAGATCAACGGGCGTACCGCTGCCACCCGCGGGCGGGGCGATCTCGATCCAGTCGAAGGCCAGGCCACTTGGCTGGCGTGAATCGACAAACGTGTACCCGAAAGGATCAGGCCCCCCTGAATCCGCGGGGCCGATCCCCGCGCGGCCTGGGGATCTCTGTTTGTCCTCGTCGACGCGGGTCACGTGGGCGGCTGCCGGAGGCGCCGGCGCGTGCGCCGTCGAGCCGCGGTCGCGTTCGTGGAGCCTGAATGCGCTGGGCATGGCGCCGCTGTTCACCAGGGTGAGCGGCACGGTGCTGGCATGACCGGGCGCCACGATCGTCTCCATGGAAAGCGGTGACACGCCCATGCACGGCTCCAGCCGGCGCAGATCGAGGTCCTCTGTCGTCGTCGCCTGGCCGGCGACGGTCACGCCGGCGACCTGGCTCGTCTGGTGGTCGGGGTAGGTGACCGTGACGGTCAGGGGGCTGTGGGCCTCGTCGATCCAGCGTTCGTAGCGGCCGTTCTCGTCGCTCTCCAGCAGCCGGCTGACGGGCACGTCGGCCTGTGCCTCGTCGTATCCTACGATGGAGACGTCGTCGACGTACCAGCCGGGGTAGGTGAGCGAGTAGTCCGAGATGAAGCGGAAGCGCACGCGGAAGTCGTCGACCGCGTAGGAGGGACTCAGGGTCACCGTTTGCCGTTCCCACACCTGCTCGTGCACGTCTCCGCCGTCGAAGGGGCCGTAGACGGGCGCGCTCCAGGTGGCGCCGCCGTCGTCGCTGAGCTCGACGCTGATGGTGTCGCAGCAATCCTCGCCGTCGTAGTACTGCCACCACGCCAACGTCAGGCTCTGGCCGGCGAAGGCGCCGAGGTCGATGGCGGGTGACGCGATGGTGCCGTCCTCGTAGTTGCTGTAGAAGCCGGACAGGTTGGTGGCCCATACATTCACGCCCGAGTGGGCGGCGGCAGGGCCGCTGGTCGGCGGGCCCCAGGCCCAGGAGGTGGTGCCGCTGATGGTGTAGCCGCCGTCGTCGGCCTCGAAGTCCTCCAGTGAGGCGGTGATGGGGAGGGTGACGGTGATGGTCTCGGTCATCCCGCTCTCGATCAGCACCTCGGCGCCCTGCAGGGGGGCGGGGTCGGCGTCGCAGTGGCCCAGGCCGGTGACGGTGCCCTCCAGCTTGCCCCACGTCGCGGGCGCGTTGACCGTCATCGTCACCGGGATGACGATGTGGTTGTTGACGTTCAGCTTGGCGTGATACTGACCTGGCTGCGCTACTTGCGCCGCATCCAGCGTCACGTCGACGGGCACCAGCCCGCCGTCGGCCGGCACGGTGCCGGTGGCGGGGTTCTCGGAGAGCCAGGCGACCTCCCCCGATCCCGAGACGAGATAGACGATGGCGTTGTGGACGATGAGAGGGGCATCGGTTGTCCAGGAGACGTCGCCGTCGCCGTAGTAGGTGTTAATACCCACAGCCGCGTGGTCGCCCGTCATCTTGGTGGCCACAAACGGCATCCCGTCGTCCCATGCCGCGACCGGCACGGCGGCGCTGCTCAACGCTACCTGGTTGTGGAAGTGCGCAGCCGACGTAGCGATTCCGTCCATCAGCGGATGTCCGGCGTCGTACCAGCCCAGCGTCACGTCGTTGAACACAGCGCCACCCAGCGACAAGAAGGGGGTGTACGCCTCGTCGATGAAACGGCCGCCCGTCCTGAAGTCCCCGGCGCTCCAGGCATCAACCGCGAGGATCACGTTGCCGCCGGCGTCGTGATAATCGGCCAATACGTCTCCGATCAGGTCTGGATCGGCCCACACCGCGTTGTTCCAGGCGATGACCACATCGTAGGGGAGGAGGTCGGACGGGGCGGGTATGCTGCCGCCATCGACGCTGGCGTTCCAGGTGTCCGCCGTGCTGATATCGGGGTATCCCTCCAGGAAGGCTTTGAGCTGGGTCGGATAAAGGTCGGCGTGGACGAGTAGGACATCGATCGCCGGGCCTGCCAGCAGATGCGGACCCTCAATCGTGTAGCGGCGGCGCGTTGCGGCGTCCTCTCCTGCCGGCCGGTGCGAGGCGGCCTCGCCGACTGAGGTGGGTTCCCCCGCCGGCACGTCGATGACCAGAGGACCTCCCGCTGGTTCGAAGCCGTAACCGAGCTCCCACAGCGCAAACTCAAAGCTGGCGGCGCCCTGGTTGCCGATGCTCATGGGCAGCGTGGTGCTCGCGCCCATATCAATCGTGGCGCTGAGGCTTGTCGGCGTCACGTCCACGCACGGCTCCAGCAAGCGCAGGGAGACGTTGTGCGTCGTCGTCGCCTGGCCGGCGACGGTCACGCCGGCGACCTGGCTCGTCTGGTGGTCGGGGTAGGTGACCGTGACGGTCAGGGGGCTGTGGGCCTCGTCGATCCAGCGTTCGTAGCGGCCGTTCTCGTCGCTCTCCAGCAGCCGGCTGACGGGCACGTCGGCCTGTGCCTCGTCGTATCCTACGATGGAGACGTCGTCGACGTACCAGCCGGGGTAGGTGAGCGAGTAGTCCGAGATGAAGCGGAAGCGCACGCGGAAGTCGTCGACCGCGTAGGAGGGACTCAGGGTCACCGTTTGCCGTTCCCACACCTGCTCGTGCACGTCTCCGCCGTCGAAGGGGCCGTAGACGGGCGCGCTCCAGGTGGCGCCGCCGTCGTCGCTGAGCTCGACGCTGATGGTGTCGCAGCAATCCTCGCCGTCGTAGTACTGCCACCACGCCAACGTCAGGCTCTGGCCGGCGAAGGCGCCGAGGTCGATGGCGGGTGACGCGATGGTGCCGTCCTCGTAGTTGCTGTAGAAGCCGGACAGGTTGGTGGCCCATACATTCACGCCCGAGTGGGCGGCGGCAGGGCCGCTGGTCGGCGGGCCCCAGGCCCAGGAGGTGGTGCCGCTGATGGTGTAGCCGCCGTCGTCGGCCTCGAAGTCCTCCAGTGAGGCGGTGATGGGGAGGGTGACGGTGATGGTCTCGGTCATCCCGCTCTCGATCAGCACCTCGGCGCCCTGCAGGGGGGCGGGGTCGGCGTCGCAGTGGCCCAGGCCGGTGACGGTGCCCTCCAGCTTGCCCCACGTCGCGGGCGCGTTGACCGTCATCGTCACCGGGATGTTGGGTGCCTCATAGGGGCTGTCGGCGTCTACCCAAAGTAAGCCGCGGTACTGGCCCGGCTGTCCTACGGAAGAGGCACCTGCATCGAAGATCGTCGAGACGACTTGTTGATCACCCGCGGCGACCTCACCGCTCGTCGGATCCTCAGATAGCCACGCCACGTCATCCGCTGCCTGGAGCCAGATGATGCTGTTGTGCACAATCAGGTCGACGTCGCCGGTCCAGCTGTAGCCGTCGGACAGGAAAGCGTTCAAGGCTACCACCTGGCCTTTGGTCGCGACGAACGCGTCGTCGGTCCATTCAGCGACCAGGTCGGCCCCGTCGGTCAGGTCCACCATCTGCCGCAGCTGATCGCTGGCTGCAGTCACGCCCTGCATGATTGGGTGTGTGGCGTCGAAGCTCCCCAACCCCGCCCACGTGAACCACTCTCCGCTCCCGATAAACGGACTGTAGCCCTCGTCAACGAAGCGGCCCTCCAAGGCCCACCCCTGGCCGGTATCGTGGAAGGTCGGTACTGACTGGATGACGGTCCCTCCGGCATCCACGTAGTCGGCCAACACGTCGCCCATGGCGGTGGGATTCGCAAAGGGAGCGTCGGACATCACGATCAGCGTATCATAGGGAAGCAACTGACCCAGTGAGGGTGTCGTTAGGTTTGCGTCGAACGTATCGACCGCACTGATGTCAGGGTAAGCCTCCAGCATGCTCTTTATCTGTGTGACGTCGGCGGCTGCCACAAGCAGCACGTCGACCGACACACTGCGGATGTGGGCGTCCTCTGAAGGCTGGTAGGACCGGCTTTCGCGCGAGATCAGATGCTGACCGGCATAGGTCGAAGCGGTTTCGCCGGCCTCCAGCTTTGGTGCTTGATAATCGGCTATCTTGACGCCGGGCAGATGGTCTGGTTCGAAGCCCTTGTCCTTCTCCACGAACTCGAACGCCACCGTCGCGCTACCCGGGTTACTCATCGTCAAGGGTAGCGTCGTGCTCAGGCCCATGTCGAGCGTGGCCTCCAGGGCAGGGGGTGTGTGGGACAGCCACCCAGCCGGCAGATCGAAATCGTGCCAGACCGCGGCATTCCGGACGACGTTCACGGAGTCGGTGTCCGCGCCATAGTTCGCCATGGTGGCGGTGAGGATCTTCGAGCCCTGCAGCGAGAAGACTGTGTAGAATCCATCGTCCACCGCGGGGTCGTCCGGCGTCGCCTCGCTGATCGCGAGGAGACCGTCCTCGTTGCTGACCGCGGCGCCAACCAGAGGAGCGTTGGTTCTCTGATCGTAGACGTTGCCCACCACCAGACCGCCGGCCTGCGGGGTGCATGTGGTGCCATAGATGCGGATCTCGTCCACCTCCCACCACCAGTCATAACCGGCCGCGTAGTGCCAGCTGATCCTGGCATGGGCAGAGCCGGCCCCTGCCGCGGTGTTGACGACGCGGGTCTCGGGTCCGCGGCTGCTCACGCCGCTCAAGTCGTCGATCGTGGTCCACGTGTCTCCATCGTACACGTCTACGTGAGCGGTGCTGCCCAGGTCATTGTAGTCGTTCCTGTACGCGATCTGTAGCCCTGTGTAGCCTGTGGCGTCGAAGGCCGGTGTCTGAAGCTCGGTGTTCATGGGGTCACACATGTCGCTGTCGGCGATGGCGAAGATGCCACTGCCCCCGGTCAGATTGCCCCGTCCACCGGGGTCGTCATCGCGCCAGACACAGCCGTTGCCAAGATGGTCCACCACGGTCCAACTGCCGGGCACGCCGGCGTCGAAGTCCTCAGAGAGAAGCAGGGTGCGATTCAGACGGTAGTTCGGTGCAGTGCAAGCCCCCAGATCGGGTTGCAGCTCGACGTCGTGCGTCTCGTTCCCCGTCAGTGGGCCGAGGTCGCGGCTGGAGACGTGGTAGCCGTCGACCCAGGCGCTCACATTCAGGGTGTAGGAGATGCCCTCGGGCAGCGTGACGCTGTAGTAGCCGGTCACCGGATCGCTCCAGATGGGGTCTCCGGGATAACCGTCGACGTCGACGCCGGCGTAGAGCGGCCAGCCGGTGGCGGCGGTCACCGTGCCCGAGACGGCGTGGTGATCCGCCGGGGTCAGGGCGATATCCAGCGTCGTCGTGGTGCCTGAGATGACGGAGACATTGGCGATCTGGGTCGGCAAATAACCATACGCCTGGGCATCCACGGTGTAAGTCCCGCTCAGGATGGCCATGGCATAATCGCCCGAGGCGTCACTGGTGGTGCTCCAGGTCATGGTGGGGCTGAGGGTGGCCTGGACGGTGGCATCGGAGACGGGGTTCGACGCGCCGTCGGTGACAGTGCCTGCCAGTATGCCGGTGTCTGCAAAACGCATGACGTGCTCGACAGCCGCCAGGGCGTCAAGATAGCCCCAGCCGTACTCGTAGTTGGGGTACGGGTCTGCCCCGGCACAGGCTGGTTTGCCACAGCTCCCCTCGGGCACCATGTGGTTGGCGGACTGCTCCAGCACAGTGAACGTGTCATCGATCTGGCCGACGACATGGGGGTTGGCAGACCATATCAGAGCCACCGCGCCGGCCGTATGGGGGCTGGCGCCCGAGGTGCCGCTGAGGAAGTAGTATTCTCCTGGCCCGTTGCCTGTCGTGTAGCCGAAGGTCGGGGCGTTCAGATGGGGAGCTACCTCGTGCGCTCCCGGGTCACAACTTGGATTGGGGAAGAAGCAGCTTGGGCCACCGGCGTAGAGATTTCTGCCGGTGTTGTCGTGGGCCGCGGTGCCAAAGCTCTCCGGATAGTCACCGGGCGATCCGAGGGAGTTGCAGGCCTCGGTATTGCCGGCCGAGAAGGCGGGAAAGATGCCTGCCGACACCCAGGCCCGCACGTAGTCCTGGTACCAGGTGTCGCAGCCCTCCGGGGCACCCCAGGAGTTGTTGAGGACGTGGGGCCGCATGTCGGGGTCACATGAGGGATCGCCCGGGTCGTCACCGATGGCGCAGGGGGCCAGCATCCAGTCAGCGCAGCCGGTCAGCGCCGCCTCGGTGCAGTTCGGAGGGTCATCGCAGCCTTGGCACGCGAGCCACTGGGCCTCGGGTGCCACCCCGATCTGCTGATTGAAGTCGGCTGTCCGGCCGACCATAATGCCTATGGTGCCACTGCCGTGACCATCCGCGTCGCAGGGATAGGTGCCGTCCCCACAGGGTATCAAGTTCGGCTGATACCAGTTGTGGTTGTGATCGAAGGCTCCGCCGCCGAGATTGCCACGGTACTGATTGACCAGGGCTTCGTGCCTAAAGAAGGCGCCGGTGTCGATGCTGGCCACCACGATGCCATCCCCCTCGACGCTGTACTGATCCCATACCTGAGCTGCCTGCATGCCGTACAGGTTGTTAGCAGGGTCCAAGGTGTCCAGGTTCCAGCCATAGGCGTCGGGCATGACCGGGCTCTCCTCTCGCGAGGGGTGGATGTGAGCTATCTTTGGCCGGCGGACCAACGTCACGCCCGGCAGGCTGGCCAAGTCTTGCACTGCCAGCAAATCACCGCCCTGGACGTGGACAGCGTTGGTGGTAAGGAACGATTGATAGGTGAGACCTTCTTCCTTGGCGTACTGGATGACGGGGGCCTGCGTACGATTGGCCACCTCGCGCAGAGCGTTGTAGGTGTACCGGCCGCGCTCGCTCCAGTCCTCAATCTTAAAGGCAGCGCTGAGGTCCGCTTTCTCTTCCATAATGACAACAACATCTGTCTTGCCCGTCGCTGCCAGCTCTTCCAACACCTGTGGCTCTATCTCTGCCGGCGGATCATCCTGACCGGGGGTCGACCGGAGGCTTTCTGCCGGAGGTGACGCAGGCGGCTCGTTGTTCAGGCCAGACAGTTGGGCCCAGGGCGGGAGGACGTTCGTCGTCGGGCCTTGGAGGGCTGCCGGTGCTGCGACCACGTCTCCTGTGGAAGGTGTGACCAACAGGATCACCATCGAGATCAAACTGGCCAATGTGAGTAGCGACGTTCTCATCGGTTTCTCCTTTTGGTATCTGCTCAGCCCGACTCTGGCCCAACCGTCCCCGAAACGGAGGCTGGGAGCTAGGGGAAGGTCAAGGTCAAGGTGCGTGGAGAGGATTGTAGTATAGGCTGATTGCTAGGTCAAATAGATCTTTGATTCTGCTTTTGTTGCGGAATCCGGTGATGGCGGTATAATTCGGTGAGTTGAGTTGCAGGGGCGTGTGAAACGTCTCCTTAGGCATCGGGCAGCGCATCATCGGCCCGCGAAAGCAAACCGTCGACCATCACGACCCATCGATCGAGGATCGTAATATGAAGAACTCTACCATCATTCGTGTCGTCATTGGCGTCGCCCTCTCCGCGCTCAGCGCTGGGATGCTGGTGCTGGCCTTCCCTCCGTTCGATCTCTGGTTCCTGGCCTGGTTCGCCATGGTGCCTACACTGCTGGCCCAGTTCCGGCTCCTGCCGCCCAAGCTCTCCTCGCTGGCCCCGGCGATCTTCAACGGCGGTTGGCTGTGGGGCTATCTGGGCCCGGTGTTCGCCGGCAGCGGCACCTTTATGACTTACTTGCCCGCCATTGTCTTCGGCATCGCGCTGGTGATCGACAGCGGGACGCGGGCTTTCAACGCCCGCACGCGCTACCGCTGGTTCGTCCTTCACGGCGTCGTCAACTGGGTAGGCATCGAGATGGTCCGCATCTTCCTCCCCATCGCCGGGACGTGGGGCTTTATCGCCTACACGCAGTACCGCTTGCCCTGGCTGATCCAGCCGGCGAGCATCTTCGGCATCTTTGGGATGAGTGCGCTGATCGTGCTGGTCAACTACGCCCTGGGCTTGGCCGCCATGGCGGCGTACGACCGGCGCTGGCCCGCGGAGGAGGCTCGGCTAAGCCCGGAGGTGCAGGAGGCGCGCCCCTGGTTGATCGGCGCGGGGGCGGCGCTGACGGCATGGGTAGCCCTGAGCCTGCTCCTGTTCCGGCAGCCCGACACGCCCAGCGTGCGCGTCGCTGCGGTGCAGCCGGGGGCTTCCGTCATCAGCATGGCCTTCCAGGGCTTGGACGAGAAGGTGGCTGCCCTCACCGCGCGCATGGTGGAGCAGACGCGGGAGGCGGCAGGGGAGGGGGCGCGGCTGGTGGTCTGGCCGGAGGGAGCCCTCTCCTTCGACCCGCAGGAGGAGGACCGGCTGGAGCTACGCGAGTTGGCCGGGGAGACCGATGCCCACATGGCCGTGGGCTACGCCGTGCTCCTGGACGAGGGGTTGCGCAACGAGGCCACCGTCGTCAATCCCCAGGGCGATTTCCTGGGCACGTTTGGCAAGGATCACCCGGTGACGTTTGGCGGCGAGACGAGCCTGACGCGCGGCACGTATCCGGTCTACGACACCGCCCTGGGCAAGCTGGGGACCATCATCTGCTACGATCTCGACTTCACCGACACGGCCCGCAAGCTGGCCCGCCAGGGCGCGCAGCTGATCGCCGTGCCCTCTAACGATTGGAGCGCCATCACCTACAAGCACTACACCCACCTCGTCTTCCGCGCTGTGGAGAACCGCGTGGCGATGGTCAAGGCCGATGCCGGCTACGACTCGGCCGTCATCGATCCCTACGGGCGGGTGGTGGGGCTGGCGACCGAGCCGCAGGGCGGCAAGGCGACGCTGGTCGCCGATGTCCCGCTGGGCAACGGTGAGGGTACGCTCAGCAGTCGTCTAGGCGATTGGGTCGGTTGGCTGAGCCTGGTTGGCCTGGCGGCGTTCACGCTGGGGCAGTCGTGGCTGGTGAAGCGGGCGGAGGAAAAGTCTCCTAGTTAGGCACGCGCCCGGCAGTCCTCCAGGGCGGCCAGCAGCTGTTCCGGGGGTTCCCCCTTGCTGACGAAGCCGTCGGCCCCGGCGTTCAGCGCCGCCCGACGCGCCTCCGGCTGGCCGCTGAGGGCGATGACGGCCAGAGAGGGGCATAGCTCCTGCAGTATCTTCAGTGCCTCCGGGCTGAAGCCGGGCAGCTCCCAATCGAGCAGCACCAGATCAGGGGAGGCTGCCCTCACCCAATCGACCATGCCGGTGGCGTCCACCGCCTCCCCCAACACGTTGACATCGGGCTGGTGTTCCAACAATAGCCGCAGCGCTGAGCGCACCTTCGCTTGATCATCCGCCAGTAAGACATCCATAGCCCCTGCTCTCACCTGCTCATCCGTTTATCGGCCATCTCTATCGGCATGGTAGCACAAAGACGCCCCAGCTGCCTCGGGCAACTGGGGAGTCTGGAGCCTGGACGGATGGACGGTTTCCTGCCTGGTCAGGTGACCAGGCTCGCGGTGCGTTGCACCGAGGGGGTGGTGGTGCGATGCACCTTGGGGGTGCGTTGCACCTGGGGGTCTGGTGCG
>CAYQZG010000092.1:0-15681 GCA_964421785.1 uncultured Anaerolineales bacterium | reverse complement strand
CCGTGTACTTGCCCCAGAACCAGGGGCCGTCCACGTGCTTGTGGACGTTGAGGATCGTCTTGGCGCGATAATCCTGGAATTCGAGTCTCATTGGATAAACGGATCTGTGAAACGTGAAGCGTAAAACGTAAGGCGTAAAGCGTAAAGCGTAACGTTTGGCTATTCTCCTGTAGCGCGCCGGCGTTGTTCCTCCGAGAGGTAGGTGATCGCCTTGCGCAGCATTAGCGCGCGGTGATGCCGCTCGCCAGGAATGATCTCCTCTGCCAGCCAATCGGCCACCAGGTCAGGGTAATGCTTGCCCAACGTCTTCAGCCCCCAGCCCACGCCCTTCACGGCGGACATCTCCCACTCCTCGAACATCGGCGCCAGAAACCTGAGCAGGGCCGTCGCCCGCGGAGCGAGCTCCTCCGCGCCGCGCGAGCGCTTGGCCCAGAAGTGCACGGCGACGCCGACGGTTCGCCGCACCCAGACGTCTTCGTCCTCGCGCCATGGAGCGAGCAGTACCAGCGCCGGTTCGAAGTCGGCCACCAACGCCGGCCCGGGCACCCGCTCGCCCAGGATATCAGCGCCGTACCAGACGTCGGCGGTCACCACGTACCTCCGGCAGCGGTCAAAGGCGCCCGACAGGTCGCGCCCCAGCTGCTGGCCCAGGGCCGTGCCGATGACGACCCAGCCGCCCTCGGTCTTGTGTCTGGCGATCTCCTCCAGAAAGGCATTGGCCGTCCCCAGCGGTCCGGCGCCCACGGCCTCGCCGATCATGCCGAGCTTGGGGAATGGCGTCCGCTCGGCGAGCACAGGCGCCAGCAAGGCGTAGGCCCCTTCAATCTCCCTGGCCTCAACCAACGTGGCGACGCGCCTTCCCAGCGCTCTGGCTTCCTTTGTCCTCACTCGCCCTCCTTCGCCCGAGCTGACAACCTTCCCGAAAGCTGGAAGAACAGCCACCCAGTGGGTCGAAAATGCGCCGAGCGATTCGATTCTTGGCGGCAATCAATCATCGTAGCTTTCGGGAAGGTTAGCTCGTCCAGGAACTCGCCAACCATCCGCGCGACGTGCTCGGGGAATTCGGCGGCGTACAGCGAGGCCAGGAAGCCCCCGAAGGAGTGCCCCACCATGATCAGCTTCTCCTCGCCCAGGATGCGCCGGATCCTCTCGATGTCCGCCACCTGGGCGCTGATGCCCAGGGTCTGCTCCAGCGTCTGCATGCTCTCCCAGGTGTTCTTCGACGAGAACGTGTCGATGGGCCGTGATGATCAACATCTTCTTCATATCTCCATACTCGCTTCTTCCGCGTGAAACGTGAGAGAATACGCCCCATGGCTCACGTTTCACGCATCACGGGTCACGCTTTCGCCACCGGAACCTGAATCTCGGTCACGTAGGTGGACGGATCATCGCCCGATTCCGGCCCCTTGAGATAGATCTCTCGAGGCGGCCCGGCGATACAGTAGTCGTTGGCCTCGATCCAGCCCATCACCTGGCCGTACGTCCCGCCGATGGTGTCGTAGCTACCCTCGTGCACGACGCTGGCCACCTCACCGCCGGGCAGTTCCAGGCCCCTCACCCGCTCACCCTCCGGCACCGGACCGGCCACCGGCGCGACCACCTCCACGTCCGCATCCTGCTCGCGGAACTCTTCGTCGTGATAGATGACGGCCGGCGGGCCAATCGGATTAAGCCTGTGCTGTCCCAGGTAGGCGAAGATCTCGCCGAAGAGCTGATCGAAGTGCCCGTAGTTGGGGATGGTGTCCCGCAGCGAGGCGACTGCCTGCGATGGGATCTCTTTCAATGCAACTTCCTGCTTAGGCATGGTTTCCTCCTGTTCTATCTGTCTGAGCCGCTGCTCCACCCGCGCCAGTCGGGCCTGCTCTTGATCCAGCTGCTCCTGGATCTCCATCTGCTTCAAGCGCAGCATGCCGCGCATCTGCTCGGGCGTCAGGTCGTTATCGAGCAGCCGGGCGATCTGGTCTAGCGAGAGCCCCAGGCCCTTCAGTGCCAGGATCCGGTTGAGCCGGGGCAGCTGACCGGCCGAGTAGTAGCGGTAGTTGGTGAAGCGATCCACCTCCGCCGGCTTCAACAGACCGATCCGGTCGTAGTAGCGGAGCGTCTTCACGGTCACGTGGCTGAGCTTTGAGAATTCACCGATCTTGAACATCCGTCTCCTCCGTGCACGATTCGATTAGAAGGCCTTCTGCATTAGGGCTTCTCGTCAGAAACCTACCCTATTATACACCCTCCAGCAAGGGGAGAGTCAAGACCCAATTGGAGAATCCGCTGGAAATCAAGCCGATATGTGTGCGACCGCGCTGATGACCGGAGGAGCGAAGTGGGGATGAGGAAGACATCCGGGTCGAAGACAGGGCTCTCGTAGGAGAGGCTCGGCGTCAGCGTCGCGTTGTAGACCGTCAGGCAGGTGACGACGATCAGGCAGGCCAGCACGAGGTCGCCCCAGACGGGGCGCATCATGCGCCGGATCCCACGACGGTCGTGGCCTTGTCTATCTCCCATGGTCGCCGCCATGATACCACAGGAGGTAGCCATTCAACCAGCGCTCAAGACCTCTCCCGGTACACGTCCTGGATGGTGAAACCTGATGGGGAGACTACAGCGCCTGAGCGATCCTCAATCCCCGCAAGGATAGGAAGGGGCTCGGCACATTGGCCTCCAGTCTGATAGGCCACTCGCATCGATGGTAGTCAGGTTGCCACGTGATGCCTTCGAGGCACTTGTCCCCTACCACATCGAGCGCTTTCTGCAGCTCCGGGTGTTCCGTCACGCCGCTTTGCACCAGCGCTTCCGAGGCCTCAAAGCGATCGCTCTGATAGGACCTGAAATAGCCGAGACCGGTCCAGTGCCGCGGGTGGTCGATAAAGCTGTTTCGGCTGCGCGGGAAGTCGCCCTCGGCAAGATGAGGCGACAGGAGGTAGTCCTGGATGGTCTCCACCGTCTGTCCGTACGCCGGCGTGCGCCAGTCTGCAGGGAACTCGTTGAGCATAAGGAGATCCTTGCTCATCCCCCAAGCACAAGGGTGGTCGCCCCTCTTATGTCGACACACGCCTTCCTTCCCGTGAATGGCCGCGAGATGATGCTCGCAAGCCCCCTGGACCCGACCATCGTCCTGGAACCCCAGCCGCAGCAAGGCCCTCAACAGCATCGCGCTCTCACATGGTGCGAAACCGGGATACCTCCTCCCCATGCTCAAGAACAGCCCCTTGTCGTGGTCATACAGATGCCGAAACGCGTACGTCACGGCCTCCTGCAGCGCCGGTATCTCGGTGCCGTTGAGACCCAGATAACCGAAGTAGATCAGCAGCCACCCCGTCGAGCGATAGACGGGGCCGAACGCCGATTCCTCCTCAGCAGGCAGCCAGCCTCCGGAGGGGAGCTGCTTCGAAAGCAGATTATCGAGCGCCCGGTTTGAAAGCGTCACGTGTTGCTGCTTCAGAAACCGTTCGCTGCAGATCGAGGCACCCACGATGTCGCGCAAGTAGAGCAGCTGGACGAAGGGTGAGTCGTCCCGCGCGACGAAATCCAGCGCCTCGAGTTCATCGAATCCTGGAATATGCATGGCCTTCTATCTCCTATCCATTCGCCAGCGCGGCCCTGGGACTACACGATCGAGTGCAAGGCCCGCGGAGGTGCCAGGAGCTCCCGCCGAATCCCCCCGCCGGCGCCCTGAGAACCCATCGACCATTTGACGAGCCTGATCCATCCGTCGAGAATCTCGAGGCCCGTGATGTAGCCAGGGGAGGTGCAGCTGCCGGCGTTGAAGTACGGGGGCGTCCCCGGTCGCGCGGAGGCAGCGCGGTGCGTGTGTCCGCAGATGGTGATCTGGTCGCGGTCGCGAACCCAGGCCAGCAATCGCCGCTCAATGAGCCTCGTCGACGCTTCCCACCAGTGCCGCCACATACGCCCTACCCTTGTCCGCGTCCGAGAAGCCTGCATCCAACCTGCGCTATCGGCGAGGCCTAGCAGTTGAATCCGCCTCCAGACGTGCCGCACCAGGGGGCGCGCGATACCGATGAACCGATCGCTCTTCAGGTCCGCCTGGTGTCCGTGCACCGCGAAGAGGCGCTTTCCGGTCTCAGTGTGCCGGAGGATCAGCCCACGGTGGGTGGCAATCCCATCCTTCACCACAGGTTCGCGCCGCCCCCCTTGGATATCGTGGTTACCGACGATGAGGTGAAGCCGCTTGTCCTCCTCAAGCGCATGGAGCAGATCGAAGACACGCCGGTGGGCAGCTCGGACCTGGCCAAAGCAGCGATGCTGCCAAAGCTCATCGCCGTCTCCAACCTCCACGTACGTGTAACCCTCGCGGTAGTAGCCGGTCAGCACGCGCAAGAAAAGAGGCTCGTTCTTGGTAAAGGCGTCGGCCTTGCTGTTGTCGCCGCGGTGACAGTCGCTGAAGAAGATCAGGGGCGATGCATCATCGAAGGGGACCACCGGGGCCATCTCGAAGGCCTCTGTCAGGCATCTGTACGCGAAACTCGGTCGATGCGCCGGTCGCGTCTCGACACGAGCCCCTCGGGATGCGCCCAGGCTGTAGCCCTCTACCAGGGTGGTCATCTGGAACCTCCATTGATCACTGCCGCACGGCGCACTGAGTCGCCCACCGGCGAGACCCAGTGCCAGAGGAGCCGCCTCACAGCAGCTCCAGAGGCAGTATAGGCTCCAGAGGTTAAGGGGGTTTTATACCCGGCTTAAGAGCCGGTTAAGGTTTGGTAAAGGGGGGACGGGTGTGAGAGCTCTTCTCAGCAGGTCAGAACACCGATGAGCATCAGCAGCCACGCGAAGACGTAGACGCACACAGAGAGCCTATGGGTCGATGGTGTCACCGAGGAGCGTCACACACGGTGCCTGGGCGGTCCCGCCCGTCGACCCACCGGCTCTCTCTTCCTGACGTGCTATTGGATCAGCGCTCGGCCGCCTTGCGCATCTTCGTCAACATGAAGAACATGCTGCCCAATGTGGTGAAGAAGGCCAGGGCGATCTTCGTGGCATCGACCACTGGCTCGACCTCCACACCGTCCTCGCTGATGCTGATGACAGCGATAGGTCGCCCGCCGGCCCCGCCACCGCCCCCACCGCCGCCGCCCATGCCGGCGTCCTCGCCCAGATCCTGGGGCTCTGTGTCCTGGGCCTCTTCATCCGTGGCCTCGGCCCCCTCGAGCTCCACCCTCTCGTGCGGGTCCGCGCTTCTCTGGTGGTGGCGCTTGACTTTCTTCTTCTTCTTCTGCTGCTGCTCCTTGCTCGGATGGGACGCAGCCGTCCCACCACCGAACCCGAAGCCAATGCCGAGGCCAACGTTCACCTCGGCGGCGGTGATGATCGTCCGTCCCTCAGCCTTCATCGGCTCGCTGAACACGGCGCCTGGCTGCGCCACGGTGAGCAGCTTCTCGATGAGCCCGACAGCCTGCTCCTGACTCTCCACCGACGTAGCGGTCAACTGATCGAACGTCTCACTCATTTGATATGCTCCTTTCCATGATCCACATGCCTAAACCAAGGACAACGAACACCAGACTGAGGCCGAAAAGCCCCAGCTGGGCCACCCGCGTGACATCCACAATGGGGATGCGCTCTTCCTCCTCACCTTGCTCCACCAGCACGGCGGCCGGGCGGTTCCACACCCAGCCTCCTTGAGGCCAGCGCACGGTGAGCGCCTGCGACTGAGGCGTCACGATGACGTCGTCGATGGTCACCGCCTCGCCCGACATCGTCTCCATCTTGAACCTTTCCTGCATTTGCGTCATATGCCCTCCTCACGTCAGCTCATTGCACCGGACCGCCCTGGAGAGCGCCTCGCCAGAGCTCGCCCGGTCACTGCATCGATCCACCAGCCGCTCGTCTATGACGAGAGGCCATGCCCCTTTACCGGCGCCATCAGGGCCTGTGACCCTGCCGTCGGGACGACGACGCTCCAGCCGCCATAGTGCCGGGGACAGCCGTCACAGCTACTCAAACTCAAACCGCCACAGCGCCAGGGCGAAGAACGCGATAGCGTAGGCCAGCATGACCCCCGCCGGCAGCAGCGCCGAGCTGAGCCCCAGTCCCCGCATCACCAGGTTCTTGAAGCCGTCCATCGCCCACGCCGACGGCAAGACGTGCCCGATAGCCTGAAACGTCTCGCTGGTCTCCTCCAGGGGCATCCACGCCCCGCCCAGACCCGACAGCACGAACATAGGAATCATGGAGAAAATGACGACCTGCTCCTCTGTCTTGGCCACGACGCCGATGAGCAAGCCAAGACCGGCCACCCAGAGCGCCATGGCGACGGCTACCAGCAGCGTCGCTAGGGGCGTCCGCGCGTAGTCCACACCCACGGCCAGCTGGCCAAAGACGACAAGCAGAGCGATCTGTACGAAGATCATCACCACCATAGCCACGTAGTGTCCCAGAACGATCTCCAGCCGCGAGATGGCCGTGGTCAGCAATCGCCGCAGCGCTCCGGACCTCCGCTCCAGCACCAGGACCTCCGCGGCGCCAATCAGGCCTGCGATGGCGAATTGGACCATCATAGCGGGCGACGAATGGGCGAAGCTGTTCGGCCTCTCTTCCTCCTCCGCGTCGCTCTCCCCCGACGCCGTCATCTCGACCGTCAGTGGAGGATCCTGCCACGCCGCGACGGCGTCGGCCAACGCGCCCCGCAGGAAGTCCTGGCGATCACCCTCGTTCGCAAATCCCCTCTCCTCGTCATAGGCCTCGGCACTCAGACGCGCGATCTGAAGCGCCCCCATCAGCCGCGTGGTGGCCGCTTGAACACCGCGCTCTGCAGCTGTTCCCGGGACAGAAGCTGGATCGACGATCACCGGCAGATCAATCAGCTCCCCCTCCAGCGCGCGTTGGCTGTATCCTTCGGGGACGATTACCGCAGCAGCCAGCTCCTGGTCGGACACCCGCCGCTCCGCCGCGGCCGTGCCTCCCTCCTCCAGCACCACGGGACGGATGGCGTCCGACCCCTCCATCAGATCCAGCAGGGGCGCGCTGAGGGCACCATCGTTCTCCAGGTCGAGGACGCCCACCGGCAGACGCGCATCCCCTCCACCGCCCACGTCGCGGAACAGGTAGCCCAGCAGCAGGGTGAAGATGACGGGCATCGCCAGCAGGAAGACGGCTGCCTTCCAGTCCCGCACGATCTGATAGAGATCCTTGAGAGCCAGATCGATCACTCGCACAGCTTCCCCCTAGGCGAACCGTTTCCCAAAGCGCCGCACGCCGACGGCGAAGAAGATAATGCCCAGGGCCAGTATGACGCCGAGGGTGAGGGCCAGATCGATGACGTCGCCGCCCTGCAAAACGATGCTCCAGCCCCGCATGGCCCATCCCTGCGGCGTGAGGAGAGACATGACGTCCGTCACCCTGGAGGTGCCGGACAGATTGCCGGTGAACATGGCGTTGAGGCCCACCATGCCGGTGACGGTCATCACGCCACCGAAGATGATGCCCACCTGCTCGGTGTCCTCAAGGAACGAGGTGAGGAAAATGCCGAAGCTGGAGGCGAGGATCACGAGCCCCAGGGCCACCAGAACGACGGGAAGGGGTGCCCCCCAGGTCACCCTGAAAACGAGGGATCCGATCACCAGCAGCACCACCACCTGGACGATCAGAGTGGCGAAGACCGCCAGAAGCTTGCCTCCCAGGATCGTCGACAACGGCGTCGGTGTGGTGAAGAGGCGGGGCAAGGTGCCGGCCTCCTCCTCGGCCAGGATGGACTGCGCCGCGTTGGCGCCGGTGAAGAAAGCATAGAAGATCATCATGCCTGTCATGATCGGCTTCATGATCTGCATCAGCTGACCCTCAGCATCACTCGCCGTATCCTCCGGGGCACGCTGGTCAACCAATGGAGAATCGCCTTCCCTCTGACGCTCACCCAGTTCGGTCGACCAGCTGGCGTAGCCCATCATAATCCTCTGCTCGCGCTGCACATCCAGCGGCACGCCGTGCTCGCTCAGCTGTCTCTCAGCGACGTCAGCTGCGATCTTGCTGCCAGCGAAGCCGTCGATGAATTGGCTGACGATGCCCTTGACGATGTCCGGCCCGACGGCCAGCGTCGGATCCCGGTAGAGCTCCACCGCCGCCCGTCTCTCGAACCCCAGCATCGCGGCGGTGAAGTCGGGAGGGATGATGACGGCAACAGCCGCCCTCTGCTCATCCACAGCAGCGCGGGCGCTCGCCGCGTCCTCCGCCTCCGTCACATGCAACAGGTCCGCCAACTCCTCCGAGGCCAGGAAATCGGCCAGCATCCCCCCCGCCGAGAAGCCGCCGGCCTGCGATGCGGGCTCGTCCAGGTTGACCAGCCGGACCTCCACCGTGGACAGCTCGAGACCGCCATCGGAGCCCATCCCACCGAAGGCGAGATAGAACAGCCCCACCGTGAGAAGCGGCACGACGAACATAAACACCAGCGCGAAGGCACTGCGGAAGGAATGTCGCAAGTCCTTCCAGGCGATGTCCAGGGTCTTCATAAGATGAGTCGTGGTCTCATCCATAACCTAGTCCCGCAGCGCGCGCCCCGTCAGATGGAGGAAGACCGCCTCCAGGTTCGGCTCTTGGATCTCCACCGAGGTGATGCGCACGTCAGCCTCGTTGGCGGATCCAAACAGGCGCGGCAGGACGACGTTGCTGTCGTCCACCAGCAGCGTCAGCGCGCCATCCTCGGCCGTGACCTGGTGGACGCCCTCGGTCTCCTGCCAGAGCCTCGTCACCCGTTCCGACGGGGCGTTGATGGTCAGGTCGATGCGATCCAACTGGCCCACGATCTCCACCAGTTCGTCGTGCGTGCCATAGGCAATCACCTCACCCCGGTCCATGATGGCGATGTGGTCGGAGAGCTCCTGCGCCTCCTCCATGTAGTGCGTGGTGTAGAGCACCGTCATGCCCTGCTCGTTGAAGGCTTTCACACTATCCAAGATATTGCGCCGGCTCTGCGGGTCGATGCCCACCGTCGGCTCATCCATGATGATCACGTCCGGACGGTGCATCAGGGCGATGCCGATGTTCAGCCGCCGCTTCATGCCGCCCGAGAACGTGCTCACCGCCCCGCGCTGGCGGTCAGTCAGCCCCACGATCCCCAGCACATTGTCCACCCGCCGGCCGAGTGCTGTTCCGCGCAGCCCGTACATCTTGCCCCAGAAGGTGAGGTTCTGACGGGCGGAGAGATCCTCGTAGAGGGCGATCTCCTGCGGCACGACGCCAATGGCCTCCTTGACCGCCATGGGCTCGCGCAGGATGGAGTGGCCCATCACGAGCGCGTGGCCCCCTGTGGGCGCCAGCAGACAGGCCAGCATCGAGATGGTGGTGCTCTTACCCGCACCATTGGGACCGAGCAAGCTGAAGATCTCACCCTGGTGCACGTCAAAGCTGATCCCGCGCACGGCGTGGATGTCGCCGAAGGTCTTGTCCAGATCCCGCACTTGAATCGCCTCGCCCTCGGTCATATGGCCTCTCCTGGAATAGATACCCGCCAATCCCCTGACGATACCGTTCTTGTAGCTCGCTCAGCAGCTCGAGCAGACGCAGGGACATCCCTCGCGCCGCCGTACCCCTATCAATACGTCCCAATCAGCCGTTTGTTGCATACCCCTCTGTCGCAGCGACACATGAGCACCTTCAACGGGCAGAAGGGGCCCTGCCGTAACGTATGGGGTACACCCCGGAAGATGGCGACAGAGGCCGACAATCGCAGCCTGCCAGACCATGTAACCATGCCTCTGTTAACGCAGCGTTAACGCCGAATTAAGGCATGGTTGGTCAGCGGCCGCGCTCCCCCGACCGGCGCGGTCCTATTCCTGGGCCTCGGACTCCGCGCTATTGGACGGAGCGAGAGCATAGGAGGACGGACCGGGTGAGAGGAAGGGAAGGCGGATCACCTCATATTTGACCAGCAGCCAGATTACACCGGCTATGGCCATCACCATCGCTACGATACGGGAGTAGCTGATCGCCGTGCCGGGCAAGCGAGGTTGATCGGGGCGGAACCACTCGAGCCAGACGCGCCCTCCTCCCTCCAGGATGAGCCATCCGGCAAAGAGGGCTCCCGGCTTCAGCTTCTTGGCGTAGCGGCGGGCAGCCCAAAGAAGCAAGGCTGCGGCGAGGATGTTCCAGATCATCTCATAGGCAAACGTGGGATGGAAACGCGTCGTATCCACGGGATAGTTCAGCAGGTCAGTCCAGGGTGGGATGCGACGGGCAGCCGCGATACGGATACCCCATGGCAGATCGGTGGGCGGCCCGTAGAGCTCCTGATTGATGAAGTTGGCCGGACGCACGACGGCCTGGCCGATCAACAAGGCCGGTGCAACAGCGTCTATGAGCAGCAGAAAGTCGAGCTCGTGCACCCGGAAGTAGATGAAGGCCACCAGACCGCCAATCAGGACAGCGCCGTAGAAATGGAGACCACCCTCCCAAACGCGCAGAATCCGCAGCGGATCGTCCAGATAGTACCTGCTGCCGCCCAGGGTGACGTTGGCGCAGTACCACAACCGGGCGCCAATGATGCCGGCCGGGATGGCCCATATCAGACCATCCCACACATACTCTGGATCCTCCCCGCGCCGCCGCACGCCAATCGCCGTGACCCAGCCGGCGGCGAAGACCCCAGCGGCCATAAGCAAGCCATACCAATGAATGGAGATATTCGTCCCCGGTATGGTGAACAGAATCGGATCAATCATCAATCTCCTCCCTCACTCAAGATAACCTAGATCGCGCAGACGCTGTTGAACTGAGGCGTCGTCCACGTTCGTCGCCCGCTGTCCCTCAAGATCCGGCGTCCGCATCCCCACCCCCTCCAGGAAGGACGTCAGGTGCTCGACCAACCGCTGCTTCCGGGCCACATCGCCCTCGCCTTCGATGTCATGCATCTCCCGGGGGTCCGCGCTCAGCGAGAAGAGCCGGTCCTCCACACCCTCGATGGACACGAGCTTATGCTCCCCTTGATAGGCCGCACGATGCGTGGCGCGGCAGTGAAGCTCCTCAATCAGCGCCCGCTTACGCGCCTCCATAACCTGGATCGCGAACGTCGGCGCGTAGGCCTCGCTGACCACCACCGTCTCCGAGCCATCCGTGTGACCGTTAAGGCCCCTCAGGCTGAGCTCTCCGACCTCCACCCGCTGACCCGAGACGTTCTCGTAGGTCTGGATGCCGGCGGCCTCGAGGGTGGTGTGGAAGAGCCGCGTGGCCGAGACGGGATCCACGACCCGCCGCCCCTCGGTCTGGCCGGGGAAGCGGATCAGGAGAGGCACGTGAATCAGCTCTTCGTAGACACCAAAGGCGTGCCCCATCAGCCGATGCTCCCCCAACATCTCCCCGTGGTCGCCCACGAGAACGACCACCGTCCTGTCACGGTGCTCCGGTCGATCCAGCACCTCCAGCAACCGGCTCAGGAGATGATCCTGGTAGGCCACCTCGGCGTCGTACATCTGCCCCAAGGCGTGGGCCTCCAGTTCCGAGAACGGCTCTTTGGGCGGCGTGAACCAGTCAGCCGCCCGGCGGTTGAAGTCGCGCATGAAGTCGCGCGCGGCTCCTCCCTCGACGTAGCTCGGCGCGAAGCTCTCCAGGTACGTCCTGGGCGGCGTGTAGGGCAGATGGGTCTCCATCAGGTTGACGAACAGGAAGTGGGGCCGGGCCCGCCTGCCGTTCAAGCGACGCTCGACGAAGCGAGCCACGTCCCGGATCGACCGAGGGGTGTTCCCCTTGAAATTGGCGATCCACGTCCAGATGGGGACCCAGAAGGGATCCAGGGCGCCCTGGAAGAGCGTGTTCGAGTTGGCGAACGCGTTCTGAATGGGGCGTGCGATCTTGCGCAGCGAGTCGCCCGCCCAACGCCCCATGCGGCGCAGCATCCCGGCCGACGAGACCTCGCTCGGCCCCGACGGGAAGGCCCCGCCGTAGTTGTAGAAGGCGTCGAACCCACGACGCAGCCCGTTGTCGAGGACGCCGACGAGCGGGTTGTTGCAGAACCCCACCGTCCGATACCCCGCCACGCGAAGGCGCTCGGCCAGCGTTCTGAATCGGGGATGGAGCACGTCATCGGACTGCAAGGCACGGTGGACGCCGGGGGGCTCCCCGCTGAACATTGAGGCGTGCGACGGGATCGTCCACTGCGCGGGAGCGATGCCGTTTTCGAAGAGCGTGGCCTGCTCGGCGAAGGCGTCCAGGTTTGGAGATGTGCCGCGTGGGTAGCCGTAGCAGCCCAGCCGATCCCAGCGGTGCGTATCGAGAACGATGAAGACGATAGTTGGCCTCTTATCAATAGAACGCATATGCACTATTCCGTGTCTTGTATGAACCGCCACCTGGTAGGATAGCACACATCATCCGCCCCGTCAATCTGACGCCGGTTGAAGGCGGCCTCATCATGCTTGACCTTAAGGTGATGGGTGCCTGGGCGGTCCCGCCCGTCGACCCGGGCAGTTGGGATGATGCGTCAGGCCACGCCCAACAGGTGCAGGATCAGGTACCCGGAGATCACCAGCAGCAGGAAGGCCGTCAGGCCGCCGGGGAAGTACCTCCGGCGCGCGACCATCACCCCCACGTGGCCCAGCCCGTTCAAGAGCATGGTGGCAGCGAAGACCCAGGCAAAGGGCGTCGCCAGCTCCCCGTCCCGCACCGAGAGGATCAACGTGGTGAAGCAGAAAGCGTAGATGACGACGTTGATGGCCACGAAGAGCGGCAGGGGCATCTCGCCCACCGGGAAGCGCTCCCGAAAGCCCGTCCTTACCTCCTCGATCAGGTGAAGGATCAGCGCGGCGATGAGCAGAAGAACGATGCTCGTCGTGCTACCCACGCCAGGTTCCCGGGTCTGCAGCGGCGAAATCCCACATGCCGCGCATTGTACCACGGAGCAAGCCGATCACCAAACCGCCCCAGGGTGTCGTCATTCTCCAGTGTTGAAGGTGATGGGCATGTTGACCGATCCATCGGAAGACGATAGCTGGCGCCGGTGACCCGCACCGGGTTACCCAGGGATCGTGTCGCAGGCGGGTTTCACCTTTGTGGTGCGGTCGATGGTGGGTGACCGAGGGTGGGTATGTTTGTCTTGGAGGGTCTGGCGGTGCGGTGGGGCGTCGGACGTCGTGGGCGGCGGCGGACAGCGGCGGCGGCGGACAGCGGCGGCGGCACCCAAGCGCTTTTTTCTGAGGAGCAAACATACCTTTGATTGGACGGCGGACGATGGACGATGGAGCAGGGAGGGGGGAAGAGGGAGGGAGGAAGGAGGGGTTTGTGTGTGGCGTTATTGTTTTGTCAAGGAGCGCTGGTGGTGCGATGCGAGGCATCGTTGACTTAAAGGTGAGGCAATTATACCATGAAGGAATTCGCTTGTCAAGGGGGCAAGTTCGGGTGGTGTCCCTCTTTGGTGTTGTTGGCCTGTTTCCGCTCATGAGGGATCACCAGATCCCGTCGAGAGCGCTGGATATGGCTATCCAGCGCGAGCGTAGTGGCAGACGTGGATTGCTACAATCCAACAACACGTTACAGGGGCACTACCCAAGTTCGGCTCTACCGAAAGGAGGTCATGGGGCGCCGAGGCCCTAACACGACAACGTGACGTATGTCCTGTCAAACTTGCGACGTCTTCGTTGGTGACTGCGTCCCATCGCCTCCTTTCTCTCCTAGGGCCACGGCGGCACCCACAGGCAGGCCCAGACGCCCAGCGCCAGGACCAGCAACACGATGCTGATCACCGTCCCCAACAGCTCACGCAACTGACTCTCCCTCGCCTCCATCCCCACCTTCCTCCCTTACGTCCGCGGCGCGCGGGCATCGATCTCGGCCCGCAGCCACCATCCGTCGCGATAGGGCCGCCCGCGATGGCGGATCTCATAGACGATCATATAGGCGAACAAGCCGGCCATGATGACGGCTGTGATGACGAGCAGCTCATCGACCTGGTTGAAGAGGGTCTCGTTGACCGCCAACCCCACGCTGCCGCCGATGGTGTGGATCAGGGCGGCCAGGATCAGGTTCTCCGTCCATAGATAGAGCAGCATATTGGCCAGAAACGAGGCGAACAGGAGGAGCTGAAGGCGCAGGGTGAGCCCGGCCGGGAAGTAGTAGAAGCTGACCAGATGGTAGAGGGCGAACAGAGCAGCCGTGGCGATCAACCCCACGGCGAGACCGAAGCTCCTGCGTATCACCGGCAGGAGAAGGACGACGAACAGGGGATAGTAGGAGACGTGGAACAGCGTGGTGGAGACGAAGTGAGTCAGGAAGTCCAGCGGCGCCACGCCCAGCGTCGCGATGCGCGCCAGCGACTGCTCCTGGGTCAGCACCATGTAGAGAAGGCCGACGGCCACGCCCAGAAGCCAGCGCTTGCGCCGCGGCCAGAAGGAGAAGGTCAGGCCCCAGCGCCGCGCCAGCCAGAGGGGCAGGCCGATGCAGAAGACCGGAAAGGCGAGGAACCCCATGAGCATGCCGGCGATGGGCTCCAGGGTCTCCAGGGTGCCGTTTCGCTCGCCCACGGCGTTGAGCAGGTTGGCGGCCCCGATCAGCAGGGTGAAGATCAGATAGATGGCCAAGGCGATGGCCAGTTGACGACGATTCTCAGTGGTCATGCTACATCCCTCCAGATGTCTTATCTCGTTCAGCAGCCCTGGACTGCGGCCGGAAGACCGCCAGCTCCGGGTGTCTCAGTGCCTCGTGATAGACCGGCCCCTGGGCCACGAACCCCAGGGCGCGGCCGCTGCCCCGCACGGCCAGCAGCCGAGCTCCCCGCTCCAACGGAATCTCCGGCGGCACACGCACCCGCCCGCCGCCGAAGCGGCTGCGGCCGAGCTCCCGCAGCTCCGCGCCGTCCATCCTCGGCCCAGCCTCGGCCAGCAGCGCGGGGGTGCTGATGCCAAACCCACCGGACGTCCTGCTCCCCGGCGTGAAGACGGCGGTATCCCCGGTGCGGAAGCCGAACTCGCACCAGGCCTGCGGCGGGATGGCGATCTGGCGCCCCGGGCCGACGATCACCCAGCCGTAGGTCCACTTTGCCCCCTTGACCAGCCGCGGCATACCATCCCTCCTTGATTATAATGTCTTGAATATACTACCTTGTACCTTGGCCAAAAAAAGAGGAAGCCGTGTCACGGATAGGCCCCCTGCTCCACCTTCTCCAGCAGATCCCGGGTCCAGGCCAGCTCCGCCCGGTAGTGAGCGAGGCCGTGATCGAAGACCGCCGCCGCCAGACGGGGCACCTCCTCCAGCGCCAGCTGCTCCTCCCGGTGCTCCTCGATGTGCTGCAGGATGCTCTCCAGCGTGGCTATGCGCCGGCGCAGATACTGCCTCACCTCCTCGCCGGGCAAAGCCTCCATGTAGGTGAGGCCGATGTCGAAGGTGTAGTAGTGGCGCTCCACGTCCTGCCAGACCTCGCGCAGGAGCTGCAGGAACGCCTTCCGCCCCTCCTCGGTGATGGCGTAGACGGTGCGGGAGGGCCGGCTGCCCTGCTGTTCGGTGGCCACCTGCTCGATCAGCCCGTCCTCCTCCAGCTTGTCGAGGGCGTAGTAGATGGAGCCGAAGGCGATGTTGGTCCAATCGCCCATGCGGTCCTCGATGATGTGTTTGATTTCGTAGCCGTACAGCGGGCGCTCCCGCAGCAGGCCCAGGATGACGAGTCGGGTCGACAAGCTCAGCTCCTTTCCGGTCTTGGATTATTCAACGTTTTATATTATAGGACGAATAGGATGGTCTGTCAAGTCA
>CAYQZG010000091.1:0-15810 GCA_964421785.1 uncultured Anaerolineales bacterium | reverse complement strand
ACTCCGTGGCCAGCTCGGGGATCACCTCGCTGGTCTCGTCGTCGAAGTCGGTGAGGCCCAGGAACAGCATCTCGTCGACCTGAACGGACGTGGTGTCCGTGCTCAGCGCCGGGTCAACCTGGGGCGGCTCGGTGCTCAGGTTCCAGTTCAGCGTGACGGGCTTCTCCGGCGCCGGGGTCGGCTCCTGCGTGACCTCGACCTCGACCTCTTTCTCGACGATCTCGGTGACGATGGCCGTCTCAACGACCCTCTCTCCCTCTTTCTCGACGATCTTGGTGACCTCTTTCTCGATCACCTGGGGAGTCGGCTGCGCACACGCGGACAGCAGAACGCTGCCGATCACCACGACCGCTAGTGCAATCGACCACTTCTTGTTAAGCATGTTCTCCTCCTCTAATGTGAGTCTTGCCATTCACTACAGATTGGTTCCGGTACTGCAACGTCTCATCCAGTTCTCTCATCTTTCCCAGCGCATCACCTCCTTTCATGTACGGTTCTTAGGACCGATAGGCCGCTCGCAACGGGTACCAGAGTACTCGCTACCGGCCGTGCGTATAACGCGGATGATTGCAAGATAAGGGCCGACGTTTGGCCCTAACTCTTGGGCACCAAAACTCGCCTAGCGAATTGAGGCCTCGCCCTCCTGCTCGACCACGTGACAGGCGCAGAAATGGCCCGGCTCGACCTCGATCAGATCCGGATGCGTCTCGAAGCAAACGTCTCGGGCCACCGGACAGCGCGTGCTGAAGTTACATCCCTTGGGCGGGTTCGAAGGGCTCGGTATGTCCCCCTCCAGGATAACGCGCCGCCGCTCCTCCTCCACCATCGGATCCGGCACCGGCACCGCCGACATCAAGGCCTGGGTGTACGGATTGAGGGGATTCATATACAGCTCATCGCGATCGGTCAGCTCCATGATCTTCCCCAGGTACATCACCGCCACCCGATCGCTGATGTGCCGCACCATACTCAGGTCGTGGGCGATGAAAAGATAGGTCAACCCCATGCGCTCCTGCAGGTCCTCCAGCAGGTTCACCACCTGCGCCTGGATCGACACGTCCAATGAGGAGATCGGCTCATCGCAGACGATCAGATCCGGATTCAGCGCCAGAGCCCGGGCGACGCCGATACGCTGTCTCTGGCCCCCCGAGAACTCGTGTGGGTAGCGGTTCACGAAGTAGGGATTGAGCCCCACCAATCGGAGCAGCTCCTGCACCCGCTCGCGCTTCTCCTTGCCTTGTGCCACGCGGTGCACCTCCAGCGGCTCCCCGACGATCCCTCCCACCGTCATGCGCGGGTTCAGGGACGCATACGGATCCTGGAAGATGATCTGCATGCGCTGTCGCGTGTCTCGCAGCTCGCTGGCTGAAAGCTTCGCCAGGTCCCTGCCCTCGAAGAGGATCTCCCCTCCCGTCGGCTCGTACAGCCGCAGCATCGTGCGCCCCACTGTCGTCTTGCCGCTGCCGCTCTCCCCTACCAGGCCCAACGTCTCCCCCTGATAGATGTTGAAGCTGACGTCATCGACCGCCTTCACGTCGCCCACGTGGCGCTGAAACACACCCCGCGTGATCGGGAAGTATTTCTTCAGATTTCTTACCTGGACCAACGCTCCGTTCCGCTCTGCCATTACCCCGTCCTCCCTGCCACGTACTCCCAGCGCCAGCATGCCACCTTGCGGCCCTCGGTACCCGTTTCCTCCAGCGGCGGCATCCCTTCCACACATCGGTCATCAGCATAGGCACACCGTTCCGCAAACGGGCAACCGGGCGGCAGCATCAGCAGATCCGGCGGCAGACCCGGCACCGACGTCAACTTCGTCCCCGGCGCCTCATCCAGACGGGGCAGCGACCCCAGCAACCCGATGGTGTAGGGATGACGCGGCTGGGCATAGATCTCCTTCACCGGCCCTCGTTCCACGATGTACCCGGCGTACATCACGTTCACGGTCTCCGCCAATCCCGCCACCACACCCAGATCGTGGGTGATCCACATCACCGCCATCCCCAGCCGTTCCTGCAGCCGCTTCACCAAGTCCATAATCTGAGCCTGGATGGTCACGTCCAGCGCGGTGGTCGGCTCGTCCGCGATCAGCAGCTGTGGGTTGCACGACAGCGCCATGGCGATCATAGCTCGCTGGCGCATCCCGCCCGAGAACTGATGGGGATAGTCATCCAGACGCTGGTCGGCGTCAGGGATGCCCACCATCGCCAATAGCTCCCCTGCCCGGTTTCGCGCTGCCTTTTCCCCCATCCCCTGATGGAGCTTCAGCGCCTCCTCAATCTGGAAACCTACCGTATGCACCGGATTCAACGACGTCATGGGATCCTGGAAGACCATCGCGATCTCCGCTCCCCGCACGTGCCGCATCTCCCGCTCGCTGATCTCCAGCAAATCACGCCCGCCGAAGATCACCTCTCCATCCTCAATCTTCCCTGGGGGAGTGGGGATAAGGCGCATAATCGAGAGCGCGTGCACCGTCTTTCCACAGCCGCTCTCTCCCACTACCCCCAGCGTCTCGCCCTCCTCCAGGGTATACGAAACACCGTTGACGGCATGCACCGTACCATCATCGGTGTAGAAGCGAGTCACGAGGTTCTTAAGATCGAGAAGCAGGCTGCCGTCTCGACCTCCCTGATGATTAGTCATATAACTCCCCTTCATCCATAGTGACGGGCCACGCGATCAGGCCGCGTTCAAGGACAACCTCGCGCTTCTGGGATCGATCTCTTCCATTGAACCCATCAAAAACGCGAGGATATCCTTGAAACATTCCTTCGACACCGTATGACCGTCCGATTCATCTGGACTTCTGATTATAGCACACCAAGTGCTTATCGCAAAACATGCTGTCAAAACTCAAAACCTGCCGTTAACAAATGGTCTAGGCTGGCTAACCAGCATGGCCTTCGCTACACCGCCTGACCGAGCAGCATCGGCAAGTCGTTCTGATACATGAGGAGGCAAACAGAGTACCTCTCCCGCACCTGATCGAGCGCCGGGTCGTAGGAGAGCTGGGCCGGAGGCCCCACAGCGGACTCAAGGAACCATAGCGCCGTCGACCTGCATACTACACAGAATCTACGCCACCACGCCACCCGCTTCCCTCTGGCCTTCCGGTTGAGACACTGGCTGATCCGCTCCCAGACCACCGGTGGCGGCGTGACATCGGCCATGCCTTGACGCAGTGCCCAGCGGATCATCACGTCCATCTGATCTCGGGGCCCTCTCTTTGATACGTCACGTGAAGTCATAAACCACCTCGGATAGCATGCCTTCCTCTTGTTGCTCCGCGATGGCTTTCCTCAGCTTCTCACGGGCGTAGTAAAGACGGGACTTCACCGTCCCCTCGGGGACACCCAGAGCGTAAGCAACCTCGCTCACGCTCAGATCCTCTAGGTAGTAGAGGATAATCACCACACGATGCGAATCGGGCAAACTGTCGATCGCTCGCCGGAGAAGGGCACACTGCTCTCGGCTCTCTGTCACTCTCTCAGGATCGCGCTTGGAAGGTGCTCTTAGGCGCTCAATCGCATCCTGAAAGCAATGAACCCACCGCTTCGCTCTATTCGTCCACGTGTAGGAGAGGTTAACCGTGATGCGGTAAAGCCAAGGTTCGAACGGTTGGGTCTGATCGAAACTGTCGGCGTAGCGATTGACACGCAGGAACACCTCCTGCAGGATGTCCTCAGCCATACGTTTGTCGTGCGTGATGGCCGTCGCCGTCCGATAGACCTGGGATTTATAGCGCTCGTAGAGCTTGCCCAGCGCATCAATGTCGCCGTCGCTAACCCGAGCAACGAGCAGGCTGTCCTCCTCTTTGACAGAAAGCCTCGCTTCTTCAGATGCCATCATCATGTATATACCCTCGGCCCCCTGCCGTGGTTCATCCAATTGGCACGAGCCGCGCCTCTGCCCCGCTGTGCACGCTTATGGACACCCCCGGCGCAAGCTTGTCCACCAAGGAGCAAGATAACCACGTCACCCTTATCCTGCAAGACACACTCAACCAAGGGCCATTGTAGCACCGACTTGGGAACCTTGCAAGATAAGAGCACGCCTGGAGCAGGGACGTGGGAGCCCCGGCGTCAGATCTCTCTGAGCCTGGGCTGAAAGACGCGCTCCAGGGCCGCGCCCAACAGGACGAAGGCGAAGGCAACCAGCAGCAGGAGGCCAAGGGGCTCCAGGAACAGATGGTAGTCCCCGGTGTGAATACCGCTCGAGAGGCCCTCGACCATCAGCTTGCCCCAGGTGGGCAGGACGGGATCGCTCACCCCAAGGAACGCCAGCGTCGCCTCCAGGAACACGTAGCTGGGGACCAGAATGACGAGCTGAGGGACCAGCACGGGGACGATACGGGGGATCAAATAGCGGAAGATGATGCGCCAATCCCCGGTGCCGTAAGCCTGGGCCGCCTCCACGTACGGCGCCTCCTTCACCTGGAGGAAGATGGTCCGATAGTTCTTGATCGCGCTGCCGAAGACGCTGAGAAGGACCGTGACCCCCAAGATCGCCCAGAAACTCTTTGAATAGAGAATGTAGACCATGATGCTGACGGGCAGAAAAGGTAGGACCATGTTCAGCTCTGTGACCCTCTGCACCAGCGCATCCACCCATCCCCCAAACCAGGTGCCAATCCCGGCAATGACCATGGAGCTGACCGAGGTACCCACAGCCGCCAAGATCCCAAACGCCAGGGCAACCGGCATGCCCCAGAGCAGCGGTATCAGCAGATCCCGGCGACGGCCGTCCGTTCCTGCCAGGCCGTGGACCTCGCCAAACAGCACGAACTCAGCTTCGACATCGGCGCCCTCCTCGAACACGAACGTCTTGACCAGCAGCTCGTACGTTCCCTTGAGCGGAACCGGCGCCTCGACCGCAGGATCGGCGAAAAGAGCCTCCATCGGTCGCTTCTCGTCCATCTTGCGCCGCATACGATCGTCCAAGGAAAGACGGTACGTGTAGGATTCCTCTATCGGATCGCTGGTCAGCTCGATTTCCCTGCCGTCGGGCCGCAGCCAAGTCAGAACAGTGAGCGGTCTCTTCTCACCATATCGGGCATCCACCATCACGGATAGATCCTGGGGGAACTCGCTGTACTGGAAGTCGAAGGGAAACGAGGTTACGATCTCCGTCATGTTCTCCGACACAACGGTGGTGGTCTTGCTCACCACGTGGTCTGTGGCAGGCAGGGACATTCCATCGTCGCTCCTCATCCTGATCGTCTCGGGTAGATCCTCCCTCCTGAAGAGATTGATCCATGCCGGCGCCGCGGTCTTCGGATTACGAGCCCAAATCTCGTCACCCTCACGCCACAGGGCGATCATCTCGTCATAGGGCAGGACGATGATGGTGCATATCGAGAGACCGACCATGACCACGATGATGAACAAGCCAAGAGCCGCTGACGGATACCGCGAGAGCTGGCCGACCACTGATGTCACAGCGCTTTCCACGCGAACGAGCCGCTCCTTCCACATTTCCCATCGGTCATCCTGTTGAGAGGGATCGACAGTTGTCTCTCGTCCGCCAAGCATCTCGTCACAGATGGACTTCGCCGAGGCAATGCGCGGCATCAGGGCGTGCTTCGCCCGATACGATCCGCGGCGTTGAGCGACGCGGCGGGCCGCTCCACCCAGCGCCATACGCATCGCGTGCAGCGCTTCAATGGAAACAGGCCGGCTAGGATCGATCTCTAACAGGAAGATCCCAGCCTGACGGCGGACCATACCAAGGGCGCTGTCCGCCGGGTCGTCTACCGCCGCGAAGTAAACGGCTATCCCTAACTCCGGGTACAGCCTATCCACCATCACCCCGCGCTCCGATCCCTGCCCCGTCAGACAGTTCACTTGAACATGTTCGGCTGATGCAAAGTCACCGAGGATCCTTTCCAGCGCCTCTAAACCGCTCACGCTGTCAGTTCGATGCCAGCCGATATCCCCTGTCCTGGCTTTCCCGGGATATCGCCCCACTGCAGGAACCGAGGAACGGCCCCGACCCAGAAGCTTCCATGGCGGCCACATCCGCAAGCCGCGCTTCCGCTTCTTGGAAACCACATGGGCTGCTCTGCGCCTTCCACCAACCTGCACCCGGGGATCGATCCAGGCGTAGACAATGTCGAGGAAAAACACCGTGATAGCCATGAGATACGCAAACGTGACGACGAGGGCGACGATCACTGGCGTACGGAAGCGTTCAATGGCCCGCACGAAGAGCCGCCCGATACCTGCCACGTTGAAGAAGTGCTCTAAGATGATGACTTCCTGCCAAAGACCGACAAAGAGGAGGGCAAAACCAGTGATCAGGCTAGGAAGGAGCGGTCTCAGAATATAGCGCCGTTCCAGCATCCTGGGCGGCAGTCCTTTCGCCTTCGCTACCTCAACGTGGTCATCCTGGGCGTGAAGCAGGAAGAGCGTCCGCCAGGCGTAGACGCCCTGGAAGAGTCCGCTGAGGAAGATAGCCATCGTGGGCAGCGCCATATGCCGCAGCAGGAGGGGGACGTACGACAGTTTGAACTGATCCGGCCAGGTGTCGAATGTGCCGCCGGCAAACACGCCGCCCAAGACCCTCAAGGAGATGGTGTTGAGGATGATGCCGTAGACCCACGCGGGCGCGGCGGAGAGCGGCGACAGACCAGTGACTAACCAGTCCACCCAGCCGCCGTACCTCCTGCTGAGAGGGAGAGCGAGAACGACGGTGGTGAGGAAAAGAAGCAGATTCGCCGTGCCGAAGATGAGGAGAGTACGGGGCAGGTTCTCCAGGATGACAACCTTCATTGACCTCTTATGGCCGCCCCATGCAACGGAGTCTATGCTGGTCTCTCCCCAGTTCAGCGTCAGGCCACGGCCGAGCCAGCGAAAGCAGCGGATGACGAAGGGTTGAGTCAAGCCGGCCGCTTCGTACGCAGCCTGCGTCATCTGCTCGAACATCTCGAGCCTCTCCTCAGGAGTCCCCTCGAAGTCCCCTCTCGAGCCCAGACTCTTGCCGATGGCGAAGTCGATGTTCGCCTTGACGACTTCATCGACGTACCCACCCAGGTTGGCGACGAGGATCGTCACATAGACCGTGACGACGACGGTGAGGAAGAGGATCGCCGCCCTGGCAAGCACGTACTTTCCCACCCGCGAAAGCGTGCCAACGATACCCGTGCCTGCTGGCGAGTCGTTGCCTAGCGCCATAGACATCCTTGTGGTACGAGATTCATCGAGATACGCTTGGCTGGGTACCGAATCAGGTGGAGAGAGCAGTCGTCCAGTCGCCCTCTCACCGTGTACCCGAGCGGTGGCCATCCAGCGCCGGACGGGGAGCGGAGGTTCAGAAGGACTACAGACCCAGGACCTGCCAGGGGCGAGGGGTGAAGAGACCGGTAGAGAAGCGCTGCGTCCGCTTTGCCAAGCGGTGGTGTCGAGTGCAGATGAAGCCTCTCAGAGGTGGTGGTCAGATCATGCCTCAAGCTCTGTTCAAGAAGTACCCTATGATGACGCCAATGCCAAGCAGCGCGACCACGAAGATGAGGAGCCCAGGCAGCCACCAGCCCAGCAAGCCGATGGTGATTCCCACGAGAACGCTTCCAGCCAGCACAACCATAGCGCGCGCCGCCTGCCGTCCTCGTTCACGGAGTGGCCGGCTGGCCCTGAACCACAGGCCGAAACCAGCGGTCAGGCACAGCAGACTGGCTCCGAAGGCGAGACCAAAGAGCTGATCGCCCTTTAGATACGGCACGTCCACCACAAGGATGCCGCACGTCCCCTGGCGCGAGGGGAGCGGATACCTCGCACGGAGGACCACCTTGACCAAGATCAGTCGCTCGAACGCCGCATCATCCGCCGTCACCGTCCACTGGAGTTGTCGCCTTTCCCCAGGCTCAAGGGGCACTCTCTCGTTGACCTCCCTCAACAATGTGACGAAGCCATCGGTGACGTGGGCCCGTACGTATCGCTCGGTGGATCGTTCGAGAGGGTTGGTCAGCGAAGCAGTCACCATCCCGGTCTCTGACGTCGTGATCATAACGGGACATCGCAAGCTCCTCAGCGGCGCGTCCTGCTGCAGGCCGGGGTTGAACAGCACCGCTTCGAAATCGGCCCAAATAGCCACGCCGAAGAGAGCCATCCCCAGAAGAAAGCCTACCGAAAACAGAAGGAGACCGAGCGGAGAAGTCAGTCCTCTAGGGAACTTCACCCTCATAGACACTCGACCTCACTTCTTGCGAGCCCCTGCGTACATCGCGGTGCCGATAACGCCCAATAGCAGGCCGCTCACTGAAGCGCCGTGAGAGAGAAAGCTAAAAGCGAAGCTGGTCTCGACGATCCCCAGCACCATGAGCAAAGGACCGACGAAACCGAACAGAACCAGAAAGAAACCAATGAGGATAAGCCTCCCAGGGCGTATGCGTCCCATCGAAACCTCTCCTGACTATCCTTACAAGCTTCTTCAAGAAAGGGAGCTTAACCCAAAGCCCCATGACGACCGGATAGATGCACGATGCGGCTAGCGGTGAAGCCAGCAGGCCGCAAAGTGTTCCGGTTCCGGCTCAAAATCCGGTGGTTCCTCCGCATCACACAAGCCCTCCATCATGTGAGGACACCGCGGATGGAATCGGCATCCCGAGGGGGGATTGACCAGGCTAGGTGGCTCTCCCGGTGGCACCGCCTTCTGAGTGAGCGCGTTGCGATAATCCGGGTCCGGGGTTGCCGCCAGCAAGGCCTGCGTATAGGGATGGAGCGGGTTAGCCAGCAGTTCGTCGACCCTGGACCTCTCGACGAGCTTGCCGGCGTACATCACGAAGATGTACTTCGAGAAGTATCGCACCGTGGAGAGATCGTGGGTGATGTAGATCACGGCAAGATTGTGGGAGGCCTGCAAGCCCTGCAACAGCCGCAGAATCTCCACCCTAACGGAAGCGTCGAGCATGGAGACCGGCTCGTCCGCGACAATCAGCCGCGGCTCCAGCATCATCGCCCGGGCGATGACTACCCGCTGCTGCTGTCCCCCGCTCAGCATGTGGGGGTACTTGGTCAAGAAATCATCAATAGGCGTCATCTTGACCTCGGCCATGGCATCGCGGATGCGCTGCTCCCGTTTGTGCGAGTCGCTCACGCCGTGGATCTTCATCGGCTCCTCAAGGATGCCCTCCACGGTCATGAAAGGAGGCAGCGCGCCGTAGGGATCCTGCTGCACATAGCCCACGGTCCCACGATAGGACCGCATCTGTCGTGCGCCAAAAGCATCAACCTCGCTGCCCGCGAAATCCACCTCGCCCTCCGTCGGCTGGTAGAGTCCCAGGATGGTCTTCATCAAGGTGGTCTTCCCGCACCCGCTCTCGCCGACGATGCCGATCGCCTCTCCGCGGTGCAGCTCGAAGTTCACGCCATCCACGGCACGGACGTAGCCAGCGTGGAGGAAGCCCCAGCGCTTCAATTCGAACCAGACGCGCAGATTCCTGATCGAAAGCAGCGCGCCATCCTGTCTCTCGGGCCCATGCTGCCCCAGCAGCGCATCATCGCGGACGTCTTCTCTTCCTCTCGCGTCAACAGACATACTAGACTCCTAGCCTCACACGTACAACCAGCACTTGACCTCGTGTCCCTGTTCCTCTACCATGGGCGGCTCCTCCACACACCTGTCAAACCGCGAGGGACAACGATCAGCAAACCGACAGCCCGACGGAGGGCCGAGCAGGCTCGGGGGGTGACCGGTGATGAACGTCGGCTCCTGATCCACCTTCAACCTCGGCACGCTGGCCATCAGCATCTTCGAGTAGGGGTGGAGAGGATCGCTGAAGAAGCGACGCGCGTCGCTCACCTCCACAATCTGACCGGCGTACATGACGGCCACCCGGTCCGCCAGCTCGCTGGACGTGGCGATATCGTGCGTGATGAGGATGAAGCTGACCTCCAGGTCCTTCTTGATGCGTTTGAGCACGTTGAAGATGTTGGCCTGCGTCAGCACGTCCAGGGCCGAGGTGGGCTCATCAAGGAAGACCAGATTCGGCATGGTCACCAGCGCCATGGCGAGGGCGGCCCGCTGCCGCATCCCACCGCTCAGCTCGAAGGCATAGCGGTGCAGGAAATCGTCCGGCACCCCCACGTGCTGGAACATCCTGCGAGCCTGCGACAGGGCTTCCTGCTTGTCCGCCAGATAGTGGGCCATCATCGGTTCGGCCACCTGCTCCCCCACCCTGAGGACAGGATTGAGGGCATTCATGGCGGCCTGGGGCACCATCGACATCTTCACCCATCTGACGTTCCGGCGGAACTCCTCATCGCCCATCTGCATCAACTCCGTGCCGTTCAGATAAACACGGCCGGAGTAGGTGTCCACGTTACGGGGCAGGAGCCGCAGCACGGCCCTGGCCAGCGATGTCTTCCCGCAGCCAGACTCGCCGAGCACCACCACCGCCTCGTTGTAGCCGAGCCTGAAATCCACGCCATCGACGGCCTGAACGACACCGTTCCTGGTGCGGAAGTAGAGCCGCAGGTCCTCGACGCGTAGGAGTACGTTATTCTCTGACATCAGTCCTACATACCTCTCAGTCTAGGGTTGAAGATCCGATCCAGGGAGAAGCCCAACAGCGAGAAGGCCAGCCCCGTTATCATCAACAGGACGGAGGGCTCCAGCATCCAGTAGTAGTAGCCATGGTAGAGCGCACCGAAGTCGTAGGCGTCGTAGATCACCTTACCCCAGGTGGGGAGGATGGGATCGCCCAGTCCCAGCAGGGCCAGCGCCGCCTCGGTGAAGACAAAGCCGGGAATCAGGGTGATCAGGTTGGGAAGCAGCATAGGTATGATGCGCGGGATCAGATAGCGGAAGATCAGACGCGCATCGCTGGCGCCGTACGCCTGTGCCGCCTCCATATAGGGAGACTCCTTCACCTGGAGGAAGATGGCCCGGTAGGTCTTGATCCCTCCGCCGAAGATGTAGAGGAGGATCAGCACTCCGAGCATCAACCAGATGCTCCTAGAGTAGAACGTGCCGACCATGATCAGTATCGGCAGCGTGGGCAAGATCAGGTTGACCTCGGTGATGCGCTGAATCAGCCCATCCACCCAGCCGCCAAACCAGGTGCCCACGCCAGCGATGATCATCGTCGTCAGGCTGGTGCCGATGGCCGCCAGAAGGCCGAAGGCAAGAGCGACAGGCGTGCCCCACAGCAGGGCCACCGACAGCTCCCGGCGGCGGTGGTCGGTGCCCGCGAGGCCGTGTACCTGACCGTAGATCACGAGTTCGGCGTCCACGTCAGCGTCGGGCTCGAAGGTGATGGCGCTCACCTGCAAGGTGTAGGTTCCCTGGAGGGGGACAAGCTGCTCCGCCTTCGGATCGACGGCGAACAGCCCGACGTGCGGAGGCGCATCAGCGCCGAGCCTTCGTTGAAGCGTCGCATCCTGCGAGACCCGGTAGGTGTCGGACGTCTCCACGGACATATCCGCCACCCGGATCTCCCGGTCATCGGGGGTCAACCATGCGAGCGAGACGTGAGGTGGCTTCTCGTCGTACTCGGCATCGAAGAAGACGGAGATCTCTCGCGGGAAGCCATCGTAGGGATAGTCGAAGGTGAACGAAAAATCGATGTTCGTCATCTCCCCGGAACCAGCCTCGACGGTCTTCTCAACCGACTCATCCTCGCTGCTTATCCGTATCGTCTCCGGCAGGTTCTGGTTAGTGAAGAGGTTCGTCCATGCCGGCGCTGCGTTCTTCGGGGTGTGATACCAGACGTCCTCGCCCCCGCGCCACAGCCGCACGGCCTCGGCGTAGGGCATCGATATGATAGCGTAGATCGACAGGGCGACCAGAGCCACGACGATCACCAGGCCAATGATAGCCGTCGGGTAACGTAATAACTCACGAAGAGACTTCATCTCGTCCTACCTCCCCCTCCAATGCGCACCCGGGGATCGACCAGGGCGTAGACAATGTCCAGGAGAAAGACCGTGGCGGCCAGGAGATAGGCAAAGATGACCTGCCCCCCGACAATGACTGGCGTGTCAAAAAGGCCGATCGCTTGATACAGCGTCCGACCGAGCCCAGGCCAGTTGAAGACGGTCTCTAAGATTGTAGCCCCCATCCAGACGTAGATGAGGAGCAAAGCAAACTGGGTGATGATGGTAGGCAGGACCGGCCTGAGCACGTAGCGGCGCTCGATGTTTCGGTCAGTGAGGCCCTTCGCCTTGGCCATCTCCACGTAATCCTCGCTCGAGTAGATGAGGAAGAAAGTGCGGAAGTTGTAGGTCTGCAGGAAGATCGAGCTGATCACGATCGCCGTGGTCGGAAGGAGCAGGTGTCTACCCACGCTGAGGGCGTAGCGAATCTTAGACTCAGGAGGCGGGGCAGCGACCATCGCACCGAACGGGAGGATCTGCAGCACCGCGGCGAAGATAAGGATCAGGAAAAGGCCGTAGAACCATGCCGGCGCAGAGGATGTCGGCGCCATAGCAATCACGAATCGGTCCAAGAAGCTGCCATACTTCCTCGACAGGAACAGGCCGAAGAAAAGACTGACGAAGAAAAGGGTTAGGTTGGCAGCCCCCCACAGGAGCAGCGTGGGAGGAAGGCGCTCCAGGAGAATGAGACGCACCTGTTTCGACCCGCTGTCACTGGTCAGGTCGGTGGCGAAGCCCAAGTTGAGCGTGAGGGCCTGCCTCAGGAACGTGAAGCTACGAACGATAAATGGTTGATCCAGGCCCTGGCGCCTTATCTCGATGGCCACCCGCTCCCTGATCATCTTCTGCTTCTCCTCAACGCTCAGGGCCATCATCTCCGGGCTCTTATCCTGGGAGATCTCCAGCGATACCTCCTGGTGGATGTTGCCCCGCCGTATTTCGTCGACGTATCCTCCCATATTGGCAACGAGGACGACCAGGTAGATGCCGACGACGACGGTAAAGAACAGCGTTACCAATCGGACGCCAGTATACCTGGCTACCCGGACAAACGTGCTGGAGCCAGCCCGACTGGTCTCTCCGCGACGAGGTTCTGTCTCCATCGCCAATGCTGTATCACTCATCCTACTTCTCGCTTTCTATATTTGAATCATATTTCCGCACGGCGGCGGAGGTCAACCATCCATTGCAGAGAGCCACACAGAGGAGGCACCAAGAGCCTCAGCCCGCCTTAAGGGTGTTTCTCTTTGCCTTCTCCCTGCATCTCCGTGCGCCAATTGTACCACGATACGACTCTTGACGCACTACGTATACCCCACAAACACAGGGGGGCGAGTGAGGCCCGCCCCCCCGTTTCCATCTCACGTCTATGTAAGCGGCCTCCGAACCATCTCGGAGGGACAAACCCCATCCCTCCGAGACAGTCAGTTAGCGGCCTAGCCTACTGCGTGACGAACTCGATGCTCTCGCGCACCGGGACGAGGGCGTTCTTGGAGACGACGATCACGGCCAGCCGGTTAGAGCCAGCCTCAAGCTCGCCCGTGATGTCCGAACCCAGCACGACCTGCCAGTAACCGTCCTCGACAGCTTCGGCGTCGCCCGTGAAGGCGAGCTCGCCGGTGGCATCGAAGACCAGGTACTTGCCCAACGAGATCTCGTCGACCGGATAGGGGACGCCCTCCTCGAGATCGACGAAGACGTCATAGGTGGCCTCTTCGCCAATCCCCACCTGCCCGGGCCCATCCACCGTGACTAGCGGGACCGGTGCCTCGACGAACGCAGACCACCTGTCCGCGGGGTCGGGGTAGTCCGGGTTGCGCTGCAGAATCAGCGTCCCCTCGACGGGGAAGACCTGCTGCAGGAAGAAGGGACCGGTACCGAGGTAGAAGTGGTCGCGGAGGCGGTACCATTCCTGGAGGTTCTCGTAGCGGGCCTCGACCTCGCCGTCGGCCAGGTACTGACTCAGCGTGGGTTCGTAGGGGATGAAGCCCTCCTCCTGAGCGATGTCCAGATCCGCTTTCAGGATCTCGAGGCTCGGGCCGCCGATGAAGCTCATCTGCTCGATCTCCAGCTCCTCGGCCTTGCTGCTGGACCAGGCCAGCTCCCCGTTCGACTCTGCGAGCCACCCCACGGCCATGTTGTGCCAGGCGCCCGACCCCTGCGCGTACAAGCCGTCGGTGCACGGGAACATGGCGCGGAAGTTGTTGATGTTGTTCTCGACGTCGAGCCCGTAGGCGTCGGTGTAGTACTCGATCACCACCGGGTCCGTGGAGGCGATCTTCCAACCCCTGAAGGCCTGCTTGAAGGCCGTGAAATCACCGATCGCCGCCTCGTCGAAGACGGCGCTGGCCTCCTTGGGCCGGTCGAAGTAGAGAGCGACGCCGAACACCATGTCGGCCGGACTCATCGGGCTTCCGTCGTGCCACATGGTGTTCTCCGGGAAGCCGTCAGGGTACGTCATGATGACCTTGGTCTTCGCCATCATCGGCTCGGTGTACACCTCACCAGCGGTCAAGAACACTTGATTCTCGGCGTCCCACTCGGCCCAAGCGTCGTCCGGAACCATGATCTCGTCAACGAACTCCAGAGTCGCCCAATCGAGCGTCTGCCCTACCGGCAGCCCTTCCTGGACCTGCACGGTCGCGCTCTCGAGGCGCATGGGCCGGTATAGCCCGGTGTAGGGATCAGGCACAGTAGCCATGCCCTGCATGCCCCTCATCGGCATCATGTCGTAGACCCAGTTGGACCCCGCGACCGGGTTCCAGGGCTCGGTCATGATGCTCGGCATGGCGATGTTCACCGCCCCTCCAACCTGGCCCTCGACCTGCAGCGTCTGGGCCCAGAGCCACGCGCCGTAGACCGATCCGGACAGGTCGGCGGCTACCGCGATCTCCTCCCTGAACGGGGCGACGCCGGTGGCGTCGACCAGCCAGACCCGCGCCGAGTCCTCCATCGACATGCGGAGAGCCTCGGCCATCATGTCACGACGCTCTGCCATGGTGTCGAATTTGTTGTTCGCCAGGTCGCGGGAGAGATCCCAGAACTCCTGGGTGGGCGTGTAGTTGTCCCACAGCGGCACGCCAGTGTAGCCATCCGGGGTGTAGAAGAAGAGGAAGTTGCCACCCTCGTCGCGGCTGATGGCGGTGGAGACCCAACCGCCGGTGTAGTAGCTGAAGCACCCGCCGTTCGGGTCGCTGCTGATCCAGCACGTCGCGGCCTCCGCCGACGTCTTATAGTCGCGCGTCACGGTGAAGCCGAGATCCTCGAGCTGGTTGGCGAAGTAGTCGCCGATCTCGGTGCGCTCATCCTCCACGCGGATCAGGCCGATGATCTCCACCGGTTCGCCGTTGTAGGTCCAGGTGCCGTCCGTCATCTCGGCGCCCAGGGCCTCCATCTCCTCGGTGACGATCTCCTGCGCCATCTCCTTGTCGTAGGCGTACTGCAGCTCGATGCCTGCAATAACGTCCGCCAGCACGGCGGTGTCCTTGGACGCGAAGTTGATCGCGGTATAGCGCGGGTTCGCCATGCCGCCCATGATCTCCTCCGCGATGTACGTGCGATCAACCAGGTAGTTCATCGCCTCGCGGATTTTGGGTGAGGAGAAGGGGTTGAGCCGGCCATCCTCAAACTCGGGACCAACCGTATTGAACGTCAGCTCGTTGTAGCTGCCGTACGATGTTGCTGACTCGATCGCCTCGGACGCAGCGATTCTCTCAGCCAGCGGGGCCTCGGCGATGCTGAACGCGTAGACGTCGATGTCGCCCGTCTCCAGTCGCGTGACCGCGGAATCCGAGGAGGGCTCCTCGGACATGATCACCGTGTCCACCCAGGCGCCCGTGCGCGTCACCGGCTCCGGCGTGGCCGTGACCACGACCTCGACCTCTTTCTCGACCTCCTTCTCGACCTCCTTCTCGACCACCTTGGTGACCTCGACCTC
>CAYQZG010000090.1:0-16133 GCA_964421785.1 uncultured Anaerolineales bacterium | reverse complement strand
GGCAGACCCCTCCACGATGGCCCCGGGCCGCAGGCTGTGCGCGTAGGGCGCGGCGCTGAGAGGGACGCGCTGGTCGTCCAGCGGCACCGGTGAGCCGTCGCTGGGGCACTGCACGGCGGCCTCCAGCCAGCGGGCCTCGCCGGTGAAGGCGTCGCCTCCGAAGTCGAGGACGACGGTGAAGTAGCCGTCGCTGAGCTCAGCGTCCTCGCTATCGGTGTCGAGCGGCGTGCCGCCGGTGGCGGCGTCGTGAAGATCAAAGGTGAAGGTGCAGGTGACGCCGTCCACGGGCGCGTCGTTCTTGACTAGGCGTCCCTGATAGGTGAAGCTGGTGCCGAGAGGGCTGGCCTGAGGACCTGCTCCTTGCGCTTGTACGTGGTAGAGCGGACTGGTTACGCTGCCACCCAGTGCCAGGGCCAATCCCAGGGCCAGCACCAGGTTCAACAACGTGCTGCGCTTCGCGTGCTGTGTGATGCGTTTCATCTTCGTGTCCTCCTTACTGACTGTCTGCTAGTTGTTCCGCCCCACCAGCGGCAGGTAGATGTGATTGCCCAGAGGTGGCGAGCTTGCACCACCGCCGGGCCAGAACCCGCTGAAGAGCGCGTAGTCGCCGCCGGTCACGACCGGTCCTGGCTCGGGCTGCCCGGCGGTGCCCATCAAGGTGTAGGTGCCACCGCTGACGGCGTCTCCGCCGCCGTCGACCGTCCACCACGTCAGGTCGTAGCCGCCGCCGATCTGAGCCAGGGCTACGCCCCCAACCAGGAGGAGGGTCAACAACGTGAATAGGATGACGATGCGTCGCCTGCGTGTGTTCATAAGCGCATCTCCCAGTGTATTAGGCTTCTTTCCTCGGTTCGTGAGCGTTAGCTTCGGCGATTGGTGCGTGCGCCAGCGATCCGGTGTGCGTTTCGACAAAGGCCAGCAGATCGGTCAGGTGGTCGAAGTAGTGGCTCTGGCCGGTGGCGGCGTGCTGTATCCAGCCACGCCAGATGAGTTGTTCCTCCCCTTCCCACCAGATGCGGAGGACAAAGGAGTTGCTGAAGCGTTGTCTGCCACTTGTGTTCACGAGTTGGACATGTCCATGAATTCCGCAGACCAGCGATTTCCGGGGTGCGCACGACGTACCGGCTTCGGCAGCCGAGGGGCTGCCGGCCTATCGGTCTGCGAGTTTGATGGACTGTATCACAGTGGTGTCTGTGAAATGTCTACGGATGGGAGCGACATGAGGGGAGACCTTGAGGACATACCTACAAGGCGGATGAAGGGTGGCGGGGGCCTGTGTGGTGGCTCTAGGAGGGCGTGGCGCGGCTGCCACGCGTGCGCGCGTCTTGGCCCTGGGCGCGAAGCGCCGCCAGATCGCGCCTGATGGTGCGCGCGCTGACGTCGAGGGCCTTGGCCAGGTGCTCTACATTGGGAGCCGCTGATTGCTCGGCGGCCTGGCGCAGCAAGCGCAAGATGCGATGGCGGCGGCGGGCGACCCTATCGACGATATCGTCATCCTCCGGCGCCGCGACGGTCCATGTCACCTCGACGTGCTCGTCGTCGTGCAGCGGGCGGCTGGTGGGGGCGGACTCCGCCGGGAGGCGGACTCGCCGCTTGTCGAGCGAGGGGGGTAAGCGGCCAAGACGGTGAGCTGTCACTATGGCCCGATTCTCGCGCACATTCTCCAGGAAGGAGCGGCGTAACTCGGGATCGGCTATGTCAGCGGCCATGCCCATCAGGTGCTGGTGGGCGAGCTCCAGGTAGGGTCGTGCCGCTTCTGGGCCCTCTGTCGCTGCGATAATCCGATAGCGCTCGAAGTAGACGTCCTTCATGTGGCTGAGGCGGCCTCCAAGCCCTTCCAGCGTGGCGATGGCCTGCTCTGAGAGACGGCGCGCGTCTGCGGTGCGGCCCAGGTGCAAGTAGGCCAGCGCCAGATGCGATCGCTGGAGCGCGCTATCCATCGTCTGCTGGTTGGCCTCAGCAACTCCTGCAGCCTGCTGGAAGCGAACGCTGGCTTCGTCGGGATCGTGTTCATCCAAGGCGATCAGGCCCAACAGCTCGAGCGCCGCGATCTCGAAGTTGCGATTGCCTACTTCACGACAGATGGCGAGCGATCTCTGCGCCGCTGCTTTTGCCTGAGCCAGATCGCCTAGAGCGCGATGGTTGGCCCCTTGCCAGTGGAGGATGATACCCTGCCAATGGCGGTCGCCGACCTCGGTCATGACCTGAGCTGCCTCTGCCAGTTCCTGCTGTGAGCGCCGGTAGCGGCCCAACAGGGTGCAGGTTATGCCGATGTTGCCTCTGGCGGCGGCCTCTTTTTGGGTGTCACTCAGCTCCAGGGCGATGTGCTGATTTCGCTCGAATTGGACCAGGGCCTGGGCATAATCGCCGGTCAGGCCAAGGTGCAGGTTGCCTAGCATGTTGAGCGCGCGCACTTCTGCCTGGCGATCGCTCGTTTCTTGGAACAGAGCCTGTGCCTCCTCAATGGCCGCCTGACAAGGCTCCAGGTTCCCTATGCGCCACCAGGCGCGCGCGGCAGAGATCAGACAGTTGCCGAGCAGATTGGGATCCCCCACGTCCCGGGCCAGCTGGATGGCTTCTTTGAGCAGCGACAGCGCGTGGGTGGTCTCCCCGGCCAGCACCTCTCGCCAGCCCTGGCGGTGGTATGTCTGGGCCAGGAGCAGCGGGTCGTCGAGTGACTTCGCCAGGCGCAACATCTCACTCAGGACATCGGCTTGCGCCTCCCGGCGGCTGAGGGTGTGCAGTGCGCTCTCCTGCTGGGCGAGCACGTTCCAGCGATTTGCCGCGTCATCTCCGACCAGGGCCAGGGCTTTCCGATGGTGGGCCAATGCTCTCTCATAGTCATGGACCGCCATGGCCCGCTCGCTGGCCTGCAAGACATAGGTCAGGGCCTTGCGACGTATGCCTGCCTGGTGAAAATGGAACGCCAACGATTCAACCTCTCCGGGGTGGATGGCTTCCAACGCACGGCCAACACGGTGGTGCAGCGCCAGTCGCTCGCTCTGGGGGATCGCCTGGTAGACGGCGTCTTGCATCAGGTCGTGAACGAAGGAGTAGCGTTCCGGCGTTTCAAGCAGGAACCCTCGCTGTCCCAGTTTTTCCAGCGCCGCAAGCAAAGTGCTCGGATTCATATCGCCAGCATGAGCAAGCACGCGGAACTCGGCGTCCTCACCCAGCATGGCGATCCACACCAATACATCCCGAAGCTCAGCGGGCAGACGCGTCACTCGCTCGTTGATCAACGCCTGCACCGAGGAAGGGATGGGTAGCGGAAGATCCTCGGCGGGGAACCGCCAGCCAGTGTACGGTGAGCTGCCCTCGGATGAGACGCCGCTCTCCAGAGCGAGCTCACGCTGTTCCAGCAGCGACTTGAGCGTCTCCACCAGGAAGAGCGCGTTGCCGCCGGTCTCGTCCTCCAGGCGGCCGGCGAAGGCGGCGGCCTGGTCGTCGATCTCGGCCGCGCCCAGCGCCTTACGGACGAGTGTTATGGCCTCGGAGCGCTCGAAGGGCAAGAGGTGGAGCCGCACCGGGGGCAACGCTCGGTCGAGAGCATCCAGGCTCTCCCAGACGGCGGTCCGCTGGCGGGCCTCGGCGGGGCGATAGGTGAGGATCAGGAGCGCGCGGCTCGTGGGAAAGCGCGAAGCCAGATGAGGGATCGCGGCCAGCGTGGCCTCGTCTGCCCAATGGAGATCCTCCAATACCAACAGCAGCGGCGCGACTGAGGTCAAGCCGGTCAGCACGCGGCTCAACCCTTCCCAAAGCCGCCGCTGCTCCTGCTGTGGGTCGAGAGAGGGGAGGGTCGGTAGATCCGGTATTTGATCGGCGACAGAGGGCAGGAGCGGGGCAACGGCGCTCAGCCAGAGCGGCTCGACCAACTCGGCCAGTTGGGCCACGCGCAGTGGCGTCAGTAGTGGACAGAGGGCATCGCGCAGGAGTTGATAGGGGGGCGACGCAGTCAGTGGGTCGGCCTTTCCCAGGCCGGCCTGGAAGCCGCGCCAACGGGCGCCGGTGGTGATCTCCTCCACCAGGCGGCTCTTGCCCACCCCGGCGTCCCCTTCGACCAGGGCGACTCCGCCGTGCCCCTGGAGGGCATCCTGTAGAGCACCGATCAGGGTGGCTCGTTCGTCCGCTCGGCCCACGAAAGGCAGATGAGCCAAATCGCGCAGCAGGGGCGGCGGAGGGGCCGGGAGCGGTAGGTGCGCGGGTGCAGCCTCATCCAGTGAGCTGGTGACTTCGACGTAGAGGGCGGCGGTGGCAGCGGATGGTTCAGCGCTCAACTCATCGGCCAGTAGATCGCGGATCATGTGGAACTGTTGTAGAGCGGCGCGGGTCCGTCCTAGGAGGTGGTAGAGACGCATCAGATCGCGGTGGGCGGCCTCGCGCAGCGGATCGGCAGCGGCGAGGCGTTGGGCGTAGGTGAGAGCCTCCTGATAGTCACCTCGCTGCTTGTGGAGCGTGATCAGCCCCTCCATCGTGCGCAGGTGAAGCTCGCGCAGCCGCTCGCGCTCGACCAGCACCCAGTCGTCATAACATGCCTCCAGGAAGTCGGCGCGGTAGAGACCCATAGCCGTGCTCAGTTCGAGGATGGGGGCAGACAGGCCTGCAGGTGCGTGAGAGGTTAGAGCGTTGCTTGCTTGTCTACTTGTGTACTTGGATACTTGTTCCTCGAACGCCTCCACATCGAGCCAATCTCCAGCCTGCATGGTGAACGCAACCGCGTCTCCCTCCGTCACCAGGCGACCGGCAGCAGGGCCAAGAGCCTGCCGGATCTGCCAGAGCGCGTGAGATAGAGCCCGCCGGGCACGCATGTCCGCTCGTTCTGGCCAGAAGAGGCCTGACAGCCGATCGCGAGGGATTGGTCGGTCGTGATGGAGGATCAGATAGGCCAGCAGCGACTGCGCTGTAGGGGAGGATGGAGCGGACGGGAGCGTGTCTGGGCCGATCTGGTTTTGGCCTTGCCCAGGGCTGGCTTGAGGCGCCAGTTCGAGGTGACCAAAGAGGCGTATATGGAGGGAAGGCGTGTCCATTACGACATCTATCTCCGCGTATGTTTGGCTTGCAGGGCTCACTGATCGTGAGTCCGTTGAAGGCCATTCGTTGCGTGCAGAACGAGCCTGATTATACGTCCTGGACGAGGGATGTGCAACTTGTCTGTTCAGACACATCGAGTCGGTTTCTGTTGGAACTTCTCCGTCGCTTTGTGCGTCTTGTATATGTAGTGGGGGCGGCGCTGTTTCTGTGTTGCTGCCTCCCGTGTTATACTTGTGGATGCCTTGGCAGTCAAGATTGACGTCTGATCCTAGGAGGTTGGAACCGATGAGTGAACGGTTGATCTACGGAACGATCACGCTGCTAACACTGCTCAGCTTGCTGGTGGGAGGGTGTGGGCCTCGGCCAACGCCCACGCCGACCCCGACATCATCGCCGACGGTGTCGCCACCTACAGCGACCCCCCGGCCCTCCCCCACGCCGGTGGGCCCTACGCCGCCAGCAGTGGGTAGGCCTTCCCCCGTCGTGATCCAGCGCGCGCCAGAGGCGGGCGCAGAGCTGCCGCCCGACGGCGCGATTGAGCTGGTCTTCGATCGGGCCATGGATCGGGCCTCGGTGGAGAAAGCGGTGCGCATCAGTCCACGGGTGGCGGGCCGTCTCGAGTGGGCCGATGAGCGCACGGTGCGCTTCAAGCCGGCCCGTGATCTGAAGCGGAATGAGGCGTATCAGGTCACTGTCGGGTCGCAAGCGAGGGCTGCCGACGGCGAGTCGCTGGAGGATGATTACCGTTTCGACGTCCACACGGTCGGCTATCTGGACGTCTCTCAGGTGGTGCCGGCCCCCGGGGCGGCGGACGTGGAGGCGGAGAGCACCATTACGGTGATGTTTAACCGCCCTGTCGTGCCGCTGACGGCGGTCTCCGACCCCGCCTATGAGGCCCTGCCGCAGCCGCTCACCCTCGATCCGTCGGTTGAGGGCGATGGCGAGTGGATCAACACCTCCATCTACGCTTTCACGCCCGAGGGGCCGCTGGCCGGCGGCACCAGCTACACCGCTCGCGTCGAGGCTGGGCTGACCGATACCACGGGTGGCTTGCTGGATGAAACCTACAGCTGGCAGTTCACCACGCAGCCGCCCCAGGTCACCTGGGTCTTGCCACAGGAGGAGAAGGAGCTCGTCTCGGTGGAACCGACGGTGCGGGTGGCGTTCAACATGCCCGTCGATCCCGCCTCTGCGGAGGAGGCTTTCAGTCTGCAAGGTGGCGGGGCGGTGGTGGATGGAGTCGTCGAGGTGGTATCGGAGACGCTGGTCTTCACGCCGACAGAGCAACTGGCCTTTAACACGCTGTACACGGCCCGGGTGTCCTCCGGTGTGCTGAGCCTGCGTGGCGGCAAGGGGATGCCGGATCCCTACGAATGGCGCTTCACCACCGTCCCGCTGCCTCAGATCATCGGCACCCGACCGAGGGATGGGGAGCAGGACGCTAGTCCGTATCGTCCCTTTGAGATTTTGTTCAACACACCCATCGATCCGCAAACGGTGATGCCGAACCTGGAGATGACGCCGCCGCTGTCGCCGACGCAGGTTTTCACCTATTTCAGCCCCTACGACAACGTCTTCCACATCGACTTCGGATCGGAGCCGAGCAGCGACTACGAGGTGCGGATTGGACCCGACATCAGCGACCCGTACGGAAACACGACGGGCCAGGCGTTGACCATCAACTACCGGACGGCGCCGCTCGATCCAGCCGTGCAGTTGGACGTGCCGGGGACGGTCGGCACCTACAATGCGAGCAAGCCCGCGCAAATTCTGGTCGGTCATCTCAATACGGATCGGCTCGATCTAAGCCTCTATCGCGTCACAGTGGATGAGTACCTCGACATTCAGGATCGCTTCTATGACGTGCCCCAACTCGACGATCTGCTCCGCGATTGGTCATTATCCGTCGAGGCGCCTCTCAACGAGAGGACCCACACGCGTATCGATCTGGTCGAGGGTGGGGGCGAGCTGGAGCCTGGCATCTACCTGCTGGAGGTGCGGGCACCGGGTGTGACTTTCGAACCGTGGATGCATCGTCGCTTGCTTTCAGTCTCCGAGTACAATCTGACCATCAAGGGTGCGCGCGACAAGCTGTGGGTCTGGGCGACGGAGCTGGAGACGGGCGAGCCCGTCGAGGGCCTTGCGCTCACGGTGCGACAGCCCGAGCAGGAGCCCGTAGGACCCGTCTCGACGGACGCCGATGGGCTGGCAAGCTTCGAGTTGGAGACCGAGGCCAGAGGCGCTCTCCACGTCGTATCCGAGGCCCCCTTCGTCCTGGGCGGCGTTGGTTGGCAGTGGGGGAGTGGCATCAGTCCTTGGGAGTTTGGGCTACAGGGAGGGTATGACGAACGTGAGCATCGCGTTCACATCACGACGGATCGCCCTCTTTATCGGGCTGGCCAGACCGTGCACTTTCGCGGCATCGTCCGGAGGGAGGACGACGTTGACTATAGCCTTCCCACCGGGGAGCAGGTTCTGGTTCAAATCCGCTCTGCCCAGGGAGATGAGGTCTACAGCCAGGAGCTGACGCTGGACGCGTACGGCGCTTTCCAAGGCGAGTTGGTGCTGAGCGAGGGCGCAGCGCTGGGGGACTATCAGATCAGGGTCGACGTGCGTGGCATGGGCTACGGCACCACGTTCATGGTGGCTGCCTATCGTCCTCCCGAGTTCGAGGTGATGGTGACACCTGAGGGGGAAGAGCTGGCCGCCGGTCGGAGTACACGGGCCGATGTCGAGGTGAGCTATTTCTTCGGTGGGGCTGTGGCCGACGCCGACGTCGAATGGCGCATCCTGAGCGCACCCTATCGCTTCGATCCACAGCAGTTTGGGCGCTATGACTTCACGGACGAGGATGATCCGTGGATCTGTCGCTGGTGTTGGTGGCGACCGACGCCGAGCCCCGAGGTTATCCTGGAGGGCTCCGGTACCACGGACACGCAGGGGCGTTTGAGCATTGGGCTCCCCACGGACATCATGACCGGCGGACAGAGGCTGACCGTCGAGGCGACCGCGTATGGGAGGGACGGACAGGTGATATCAGGACGAGGGGAGATCGTCGTCCACCGTGGTGACTTCTACGTCGGTCTGGCGCCCCAGCAGCGCGTGGGCGAAGTCGATGAGGAGATGGTCGTGGACGTGGTCACCGTCGATTGGGAGGGGAGGCGTGTGCCGGAGAAGGCTCTCGACGTCGAGGTCTACCGGCGTGAATGGGTCAACACCTTCGTTGAGGACGAGCGCGGCGGCACCTGGGAGTGGGAGACCAGGGATACGCTGGTCACCACCGATACGATCATGACCGATGAGAATGCTGCCGGGGAGGTCACGTTCACGCCGCAGGAAGGTGGCTCCTACAAGGTCGTGGTGAGCGGGCGTGACGCGAACGAGCGACTGGTGCGGAGCTCGATCTGGGTCTGGGTGAGCGGCGGCGACGTCTCGTGGCGGCGGGAGAACGACGATCGTTTCGATCTGGTCGGCGACAAGTCAACTTACGTCCCGGGTGAGACGGCCGAGATCCTGATACCCAGCCCTTTCCAGGGTGAGCAGTGGGCCTGGATCACGGTGGAGCGCGGCGGCGTGCTGCAGCAGGAGGTGCGTCGGCTGGAGAGCAACTCGGCCGTCTACCGGCTGCCCATCACGGCCGAGCACGCGCCCAACATCTATGTGTCGGTGGTGATCGTCAAGGGGCCCGATGCGACGAATCCCGCGGCAACGCACAAGGTGGGCATCCTACCGCTGGATGTGGAGCCGGTGGAGCAGACGTTGGATATCACCTTGAGGCCCAGCGTGGAGCAGGCGGAGCCGGGCGAGATGGTCTCATTCGATGTGCAGGCCCGGGATGCGAGTGGCGATCCAGTGCAGGCTTCCTTCTCGCTCGATTTGGTGGATAAGGCCGTGCTGAGCCTTAAGCCGCGCGAGGAGGCGGACGCCATCCAGGAGACCTTCTACGGGCGGCGTGGGCTGGGCGTATCGACCTCCAGCGGCCTGGTGCTCTCGATCAACCGTATCTTGCTGAAGCAGCTGGAGGAACTGGACGACATCGCGATGCGCGGACTGGGCATCGGCGGTGGCGGCGCGGAGGAGGTAGTCGAGGAAGAGGCCCCCGCAATGGCGCCAGCCACGGATGAGATGGAGAAAGCGGCGGAGGGCCAGCCATCGGGCGTTGAGCTGCGCGAGCGCTTCGAGGATACTGCCTTCTGGAATCCCAACGTGGTCACCGACCAGAACGGTCAGGCCAGCGTGGAGGTCGAGCTGCCGGACAATCTGACCACATGGGTCTTCCGGGGGGTCGGCGTGACCAAGGAGACCAGGGTCGGCGACGAGATGACGGAGCTCTTGGTCACCAAGCCGCTATTGGTGCGCCCGGTGACGCCACGCTTCTTCGTCGTTGGAGACCAGGCTCAGCTTGCAGCGTTGGTAAGCAACAACACGGGCGCGGAGCAGCAGGTCGAGGTCACACTCCAGGCTGAGGGGCTGACGCTGGACGATCCCGCCGCGCAGACCATCTCCGTCGCCGACGGTGCTGAGGCGAAAGTGACCTGGTGGGTTGAGGTCGAGGATGTGCCGTACGTGGATGTGGTGATGGGGGCTGTGGCCGGCGAGTACGCCGATGCCGCCCGCCCGCGGCTGACCACTGGACCCGAAGGCACGCTGCTGGTGCACCGGTACACCGCTCCGGAGATCGTGGGCACCGGTGGGCAGCTGGCGGATGAGGGGGCACGCGCGGAGGCTGTGGCGCTGCCGCCCAACGCCAGCGACCGCAAGGGTGAGCTTTCGATCAGGCTCGATCCGTCGCTGGCGGCGGGCATGATCGAGGGGCTGGACTACCTGGAGCACTACCCTTACGAGTGCACGGAGCAGATCGTCTCCCGCTTCCTTCCCAACGTGCTGACCTACCGGGCTATGGGGGAGCTGGGGCTATCCAGGCCGGAGCTGGAGCAGAAGCTGCCGGGTTTGGTGGCGGAGGCGCTGGAGAAGCTCTACAATCGGCAGAACGAGGATGGTGGATGGGGTTGGTGGTACAAGGGCGAGGGCGAGAGTTACCCGCACCTGACCGCCTACGTCGTCTTCGGTATGGACAAGGCCCGTGAGGCTGGCTTTGAGGTGAGGGAAGACGTCATCGAGCGCGGCCTGGGCTATCTGCGCGGCGAGCTGATGACCGCCCGCGATCTCGCGTCCTACCGCGAGGCCAACCGACAGGCCTTCATCCTCTACGTGATGGCCGAGCAGGGAGATGGGGAGACGGGGAGAGAGGGAGACAAGGAGATAGGAGGGTACGTCGATGATCTCTTTGAGAGCAGGGATAAGCTGTCGCACTACGGGCGGGCTTTCTTGGCACTGAGTATGCACTTACTTGGCGATGGCTCTGCGACCCGGGATGCACGCATCGATACGCTGCTGTCCGACCTGCAGAACGATGTCATTCTCAGCGCCACCGGGGCGCACTGGGAGGAGGAGGGCTACGACTTCTGGGCGATGAACACCGACACCCGCTCCACGGCCGTCATCTTGGACGCGCTGACGCGGCTCGACCCGCAGAACGATCTGATTCCCAACGTGGTGCGCTGGCTGATGGTGGCCCGCCGCGACGGCATCTGGGAGACGACGTATGAGACCTCGTGGGCCTTGATCGCTCTCACGGATTGGATGAGGGTCACCGGCGAGCTACGGGGGGAGTACGACTACGCCGTCTGGTTGAATGACGAACTGCTGGAGGGCGGGCGGGTGACGCCCGAGACGGTCGATGAGACGATCAAACAGGAGGTGGCGGTGGCCGACCTCTTGGCCCAGACGAGCAATCGCCTCACTATCGGGCGGGGTGAGGGCGACGGACGGCTGTATTACACGGCTCACCTGCGGACGTTCCTACCGGTCGAGGAGATCGAACCGCTCAACCGCGGCGTCATCGTCTCGCGGCAGTACAGCGATCCTACGTGCACCGATGGCCTCCAATGCCCCGAGGTGGAGGAGGTTGAGGTGGGCGACGTGGTGCAGGCACGCTTGACCATCATCGCTCCCCACGATCTCACCTACGTGGTGGTCGAGGATCCGCTGCCGGCCGGGGCTGAGGCCATCGATCCCAGTCTGGCGACGACGGGTCTGGTGGAGCAGCAGCCGACGCTCTTCCGCGAGGCGGAGAGCGATTACGGGCGCGAGTTCTACCGCTGGTGGTGGAGTTGGTACAGCCGCAGCGAGATGCGGGACGACAAAGTGGTGCTCTTCGCCGACTATCTGCCGGCGGGCACGTACGAGTACACGTACACCTTCCGCGCCACGCGGCCCGGGGAGTACCACGTGATCCCCACCAGCGCCCGCGAGTTCTACTTCCCGGAGGTCTTCGGGCGGGGTGCGGGGGTGGTGCTGACGATTGAGGAGAGTGAGTAGGTTAGGAGGGTGGACGAGGAAGCCCCCGGCTCGAACCGGGGGCTTTTCGATTCGTTCTATGAAGATGCGCGGTGGTTGGGCAAGCAGCAAGGAAGCGATATCCCAAACGAGCGAGAGAGGGGATAGCGCTTCCGGAGGTATTCAAGCGCTTTTGGGGCCGAGCTATTCCTTTTCGCGCAGGTGCGGGAAGAGGATCACCTCGCGGATATTTGACTGATCGGTGAGCAGCATCACCAGGCGATCGACGCCGATGCCGAACCCGCCATTGGGCGGCATGCCGTATTTCATGGCCCGGACGTAGTCCTCGTCCATGGGGTGCGCTTCCTCGTCGTCGACATCGTAGAGGCGTCCCATCTCCCGGAAGCGCTCCTCCTGGTCGAAAGGATCGTTCAGCTCGGTGAAGGCGTTCCCCATCTCCAGCCCGCCGATGAAGAACTCGAAGCGCTCGACGTGGGTGGGATCGTTCGGCTTCGTCTTGGCCAGCGGCGAGATGTCGCGCGGGTAGTCCATCACGAACGTCGGCTGGATCAGCGTCGGCTCGACCGTTCCCAGCAATCCCTTGTCGATCAGGTAACCCCACGTGGCATCCGATGGGGTAGGCAGCCCCTTGGCCTCCATGGCCTCCGCTAGCTCCCCGGCCGTAGGGTGCTCGCGGTAGTCGACACCCGTCACCTCATGGGCGACCTCGCGCAATGTGACGCGCCGCCAGGGCGGGCTGAGGTCGATCTCGTGGCCCTGGTAGCTGATCACGGGGCTCCCGGTCACCTGCTCGGCGATGGTGGCGACCATCTCCTCGCAGAAGTCCATGACGTCGTGGTAGTCCCAGTAGGCGGCGTAGAACTCCATCTGCGTGAACTCAGGGTTGTGCTTGTGGGAGACGCCCTCGTTGCGGAAGTCGCGTCCAATCTCGTAGACGCGGTCGTACATACCCACGAGCAGGCGCTTGAGGTAGAGCTCGAAGGAGATGCGCAGGTAGAGATCCTGATGGAGTTGCTGGTGATGGGTGATGAAGGGCGTTGCAGCAGCCCCGCCGTAGATCGGCTGCAGGATGGGGGTCTCCACCTCCAGGAAGCCGTGCTGGTCGAGGACATCGCGCATCGCTTTGATGGTGTGGGCGCGCTTGCGGAAGATGCGGCGTACGTCGGGGTTGCTGGCCAGGTCGGCGTACCGTTGGCGGTATCGCTCCTCGACATCGGAGAAGGAGGTGTAGCGCACAGTCTTCCCGTCCACCTCTTTCTCCTTGATCACCGGCAGAGGGCTGATGGCCTTGGAGAGCATGCGCAGGCCTCGGGCCAGGACGCTGATCTCCCCGGTGCGCGTGCGCATCAGGGGACCCTCGGCCTGGACGAAGTCGCCCAGGTCGAAGGCCTCTTTGAATGCCTCGTAGACCTCGTCATCCAGCTCATCCAACCGCAGGAAGAGCTGGATCGCGTCGGTCCCGTCCTCAATGTCTGCGAAAGCGATCTTCCCCATCGCACGGATGCTGCGCAGCCGGCCGGTCACAGCAACGGATGGTGGATCCTCATCGGCCGCCTCGGCCGCCTTGAGGGCCGCGACAGCCTCAGCGACGGTATGGGTTCGCTTCACCCGGTTCGGGTAGGCCTCGAAGCCTCTCTCTTGGAGGTCTTTGAGCTTCTCCACACGTTGCTGTTCCAGGTCTGTCAAGTCCATAGCTTCTCCTCTGCGCTAGCTCTCCTACGAAAAAGCCCACAGCGAACCACCTGACGGCGTCCCGTGTGGGCGGCGGGCACGGATCAGGAGACCGGCCCGAGCGCTGCTGGTCACTAGTCGTCAGCGAATGCCCACAATCTTGAACTCCAGTTTACCATCCGGGGCGTCGATGGTCACGCTGTCGCCTATCTTGCATCCCATCATAGCCCGGCCGAGGGGGGAGGCGTTGGAGATGAGACCCCTGGTGGGATCCGCTTCCGCCGAGCCCACGATGCGGTAGGTCTCCGGCGACCCATTGCCCTCGGTGATGGTGACGTGGCTACCCACCTCGACTTCCTCGTGAGGCCCTTCGACTTCTTCAATGATCACCGCGTTTCCCAGCGTTCTCTCCAGCATCAGGATGCGACCCTCTATGAAGGCCTGCTCGTTGCGGGCATCTTCAAGCTCTGCGTTCTCCAGGAGAGGGCCCTCCTCACGGGCCAACTCCAGGCGCCGCGCAATCTCCTTGCGACGGACGGTGCGCAGATAGTGGAGCTCTTCTTTCAGCTTCTCGTATCCCTGCTTGGTGAGGTAGGTTTGTTTATCCGCCATACGATCACCTCTGATGGATCATCTGTTGATCGGCCTGTGCATCTTGATGCTGCAGAATAGCCTGCCCCGGCAGAAGACATCATTCACAAACAAAAAGAAACGCCCACACTTAGTGCGGGGTTTCTATGTAGGCCAGTATCGACTACGATTCCTTTTTCGCAGCTTCAGGATTATAGCGCAAAAGCCTGGATTTGTAAAGGGTGGGGGGCTATGCTATAATGTATGTGTCTTGCGGCGCCCCCTCACGTCCAAGGGAGGGGGTTTCCATTTTTTGTGGACGATTCCCCCGGCGTGGCGCACGAACGACGGCTGGGATCTGGTGTGTGAACGACCATAGAGGTGGTGTCATGCTCGACTTAGAACGCATTCGTGAACATCCGAGCGAGGTCAAGGCAGGGCTTGATAGCCTGGGGGCAGATCCATCGCAGGTGGACGTCATCCTGAATCTGGATGAGCGGCGGCGCGAGCTTCTAACGGAGGTCGAGACGCTGAGGGCGAGGCGCAATCGCGTCTCGAAGAAGATCGGCCGGCTCAGGGACCAAGAGGAGCGGGAGCGATTGATCGCTGATATGCGGCAAGTCGGTGATCGCATCGATGATCTGGAGGAGCCTCTGGAGGCGGTCGAAGCTGACCTTCAGTCGGCCATGTTATCTGTGCCGAACCTGCCGCACGAGAGCGTTCCTATCGGCCCCGATGAGGCGCACAACGTGGTGGTGGACCAGTGGGGCGAGCCGCGCGCGTTCGATTTCGAAGCGATCCCCCACTGGGATCTGGGGCCGGAGCTGGGCATCATCGATTTCGAGCGCGGGGTGAAGCTTTCCGGCAGCCGGTTCTACGTCCTACGCGGGTTCGGGGCGCGCTTACAGCGTGCGCTCATCGCCTGGATGCTGGATGTACATACGACGGAGCACGGCTACACGGAGATCTACCCGCCTTTTGTGGTCAAGGAGTCGTGTATGTGGGGAGCCGGTCAGCTTCCCAAGTTTGAGGATAACATCTATCACGACGTCGAGGACGATCTCTGGCTTATTGGCACCTCCGAGATTCCACTGACCAACCTCCATCGGGATGAGATTCTGGACGCTGATGATCTGCCCCTGCACTACGTGGCCTACAGCGCCTGTTTCCGCCGCGAGAAATTCAGCGCCGGGCGAGATGTGCGCGGCATCAAGCGGGGTCATCAATTCGACAAGGTCGAGATGTATCGCTTCACCAAGCCGGAGACGAGTTATGAGGCGCTGGACGAGCTAATCGAGCACGGCCTGGAGATATGCCGCCGCCTGGAGATCCCCCACCGCCTGGTGGAGATGTGCACCGGGGATCTGGGGTTCACCGCGGCCAAGAAGTACGATATCGAGCTCTGGGCGCCGGGCTGCGGGGAGTGGTTGGAGGTCAGCAGTCTGAGCAACTGCGAGGCGTTTCAAGCCCGGCGGGCCAACGTGCGCTATCGCCCAGAGCCGGGTGGCAAGCCACGCTTCGTGCACACGCTCAACGGCTCCGGGCTGGCGCTGCCGCGGGTGATGATCGCGGTTATCGAGAACTACCAGCGGGCCGACGGGTCGGTCGTCGTGCCTGACGTCCTTCAGCCGTGGATGGGGGGCGTGGACGTGATCGACGGCGGCGGATACTGAGATTGACAGTTGTGCTTCGTCGTGGTAGAATCATGATAGGCGAGGGGGTAGAGCGTCCCCTGGGCAACCCGGAGGGATGGCCGAGCGGACGAAGGCGATGGTCTTGAAAACCATTGTGGCCTCATGGGTCACCGTGGGTTCGAATCCCACTCCCTCCGCCAGATCGTAACAACACTATATTCAAGGGGAGGTGCCGGAGTCTGGTCGATCGGGGCCGCCTGCTAAGCGGTTGTAGGGGTAATGCTCTACCCAGGGTTCAAATCCCTGCCTCCCCGCCAGAATATGCCCTCGTAGCTCAATGGACAGAGCGTCTGGTTGCGGACCAGAAGGTTACAGGTTCAAGTCCTGTCGAGGGTACTAGAAACTGGGGCGAGGCGGCGGTAGCCAGGCGCCCTCCGGTCCTCTTGGGTGAGGGGATCGGGGGGCGTCTGGCTTTTCTGTTGCGTTGTCTTGAAGCAGGGTTGGGCATCCGGCCGAACTGAGGACGAGGGTCTCCTGCTGCGTCACTCCCAGCCCGACGGCCCTTCCCACAAGAAGTACCGACTCTGTCATTCGGTGACGTCACTGAGGAGAAGCACATTGAGGGCGTCCAGTCGCGCGAACTCGCGGTCGTTCGTGACAAGCGCCGTCGCGTCGTGAATCAGGGCTGTCGCAGCGATGAGAGCGTCAGCGGGCCGTAGATTCTGTCGTGCCCGGAGTTGCGCTGCCTGTCGAGCCACGCTGCGGGTTACGTCCACCAGTGGATCTCCGTTTATCTTGGCACTTTCTCTATCAGAGGGAAGGACCAGGTTACGCTTTTTCGTGACCGAGTCGTATTCGAGTCGTAAC
>CAYQZG010000089.1:0-16208 GCA_964421785.1 uncultured Anaerolineales bacterium | reverse complement strand
CGGCGCCGGTCGCCAGCGCCGGATCGAGGGGGCTGTTGTGCCGGTAGCCCCGCCGCACCATCTCCGCGACGATCTCCTCGTGCTTGCGGTACAGGGCCTTGAGCTTACCCCTCCAGCGCAGGACCTCCGGATGATGCGCGTAGCCCTTTTTGCCCTGGGTCAGGATCGACCAGACGGCGTGAAGCTCGGCGTGCTCCCCGAGCAGGTGGTTGCGGCAGAGCTTCTCCGGCGGGACGTCCCAGATTCTCATTTTGGCTTATGCCTCACACGTGGTTGCGGAGCATCAGCTCCTTGGGATACGGCCTCAGATAGACCTGCTGGTGGACCCAGTCGGCGACCGGGTTCCGGTTAAGGTGGTGTCGCAGCAGGGTCAGGGGGACGATGAGCGGCACGAGCTCGTGCTGGTAGTCCTCGATCACGCCCAGCAGCTCCGCCTTGTCCTCCTTGGAGAGGAAATCCTTCAGGAAGCCCATCAGGTGCTGCAGCACGTTGACGTGGCGCCCCTTGGTGGTCATCACCTTCAAGCCCTCCATCAGGAGCGTCCCGTAGCGGTCGACGAGCTCCGACCAGGGCAGGGTGCCCGCTTGGGCCACCAGGCGGCCCATCTTCCGGTAGTGCTCCGGGCTGTGGGCCATCATGGTCAGCTTATGGGCGGTGTGGAAGGCCACGATGCCGCCGGGCGTGGGATCGTCGCTCAGTATACGGGTCCACCGACAATAGACGAAGACGCGCTCGATGAAGTTCTCCCGCAGGCCCATGTCGTGGAGGCGCCCGTCCTCCTCCAGGGGCAGCAGGGGGAAGCGGCGCATGACCTCGTGGGGAAAGATGCCGGTGCCGGTGCGGCTGGGCATACCGTGTTCGTCGTAGACCTTCACCCGGTAGAGGCCGGAGCTGGGTGAGCGCTTCTTGAAGATGAAGCCGTGCAGGTTTTCGTCGGCGAGCTGCTCCAGCCGCTCCCGCGCCCAGCTCTGCATGCGCTTGGTGTAGTCCTTGCCGGTCTTGATGGTGACCAAACGTGGGTTCTCGGGGTCGCCCTCCAGGTGCATGGCCTCGCGGGGGGTGGGGAGGCCGATCTCGACCTCGGGGCAGACGGGCACCCAGTCGACGAACTCGCCGAGGGTGTTCATCAGGAAGCGGTCCCGCTGGTGACCCCCGTCGTAGCGGACGTTCTTCCCCATCAGGCAGGTGCTCACGCCGAGGCGGACGGTGGGCTCCTGCTCGGGACACGCGCACCAGTATGGCCTAGGCATCTTGCCACCGCCTTCCCATCCAGAAACGGCGCCAGTCACCGCCACTGGTCTGGAGCGCGATGAAGACGTAGAGGCTGGCGGTGAAGAAGCCGAGGACCATCATCAGCACCACCCAGATGATGGACGGGAGCAGGGCTCTCTCGCGGTAAACGATCCAGCCGGAGAAGAGGATGAACCCGACGTAGAGGTCGACTAAAGAGACGATGCCCCAGGGCATGGAGAGCAGGACGCTGCCCTCCTGGCCGAGGTTCCCGGTGGTGAAGGCGTAGATGAGAACGGCGCTCATGGCGACGACGCCCAGCAGGGCTATGGCTTTTGCGAGTTTCATAGGATGACCTTCCTTTTGGTGTTCTTTGTTCACGTGTCTCCACTGTATCCCATTTTGGGAGCTTGTCAAGGGGAGAAGGCGCCCCTACTCTGCCCTTCCCCCTCGAGGGAGGGGAAAGGGCGCCTCCACCCCGCTCTGAGCCCCGTCTCGGGGCGGCACGCCTTGACCATCACATCGTTCAGCGGGTAGCCGGCGCTGCCCCTGCCCACGCCGCTCTATCGCCGGCGCCCGATGAACGCCAGCGCGGCAGCCAGGTCCTTGGAACACGAAAGGCTCGAAAGATACGAAAAGCGCGAAAGGGTACGCAGCCCTTTCGTGCCTTTCGCCTGGGTTCGTGATTTTCGTGTTCCAAGAAATGCTCCTTCCGCGCCCTGGTCATTGCTGCCTCGACCTGCTTGGAGGCGCGCAGCCGGGTGCGCGTCAGATACTTGCGTTCATCGTCCACGAAGTGCTGGAAGAAGACAGCGTTGATGGGTAGACCGTAGCCCTACTCATGTCAACTTCTTCCTGGCTAGAATTGCTCCTGCATGGAGCCGGCGTAGCCTGTCATCTCGACGTAGCCCGCGCCGGTGATGGGAGCTCCGGCGCGCTGGCCCTCGATGCGCACCGCGCCCTCCCAGTAGGCGTAGGAGACGTTCAGCTCCTGGTCGGCGATGGCGGGCTCGATAGCCAGCGTCAGATCGGCGGCGGGGACGCGGACGGTCCAGCGGGAGGGATAGGTGGCGCCAGAGCGCGGGCTGCGCCAGGTTTCCTCGACCGCGATCGTGAAGTCGTCGAGCGTGAGGCGGCGCGCGTCGCCGGCGGCGTCGATCAGCGTGCCGCTGGAGAAGGGATCGATCCCGCCGTCGTCCTTGCGGATCTGGAAGACCATGAGATCGCTGCCGTCTTCGAGCTGGAGCGCGAACCAGTCCCAGCCCACCTGGTCGGGCGCCAGGGCGCTGGTGCTGAACTCGTGGTCCATCCAGCTCCAGCCCTCCACCTCGAAGGCGCCCTCGCCGACCCGCACCGTGCCCGAGGTCTCCAGCCGCGTCTGGCTGTAGTAGGTGGAGGCGTTGCCGGGGTCGGGGCCCTTCTGGCTGTAGCCCCGGTCACCCTGGAGGATGGGTCCCTTGCGGTCGATCAGCCGCAGGTCGATGGCGATGTCCTCTTGGGCGGCGTGCATGTGGGTGACGTCGGGATCGTCGCCCACCTGCTCCACATGCCAGTCCTCCAGCCAGACGCGGTAGGGCGGCGAGGAGGCCCCCGCCAGCCCGGCCGCGCCGCGGCTGAAGCGCTCGAAGGCCCGGTGGCTGCCGCCTGCTACGTCGGTCACGGCGAAGTGGGCCATGTAGATCTGCTCGGTGGCCCAGTCCGAGGCGCGCTCCTCGCGCTCCGTCGGCGGCTTCAGCGCGCGGCGGAAGAAGGTCAGTTGGTAGCCGAAGGCGCGGCCCTCCTCGGTCCTGACGTTGCCGGTGTAGTACCACCACTCGGTCTGGAAGTCGGGATGGGGGCCGTGGTCGGCGGGGAAGTCGAGCGGGCGCGGCCCCTCGGCGCGGGCGAAGCCCGTCGCCTCGCCCGCCGGCGCCATCGCGGGCTGTAGTTGGCCTGACGGGCGCCCTCGCGATCCGTCGCGGCGCGAGAGTATACCCCACCCGGCTATCAGCGCGATGATCAGCAAGGCGACGATTACTCTGCCCCGTGGTGTCATAGCAGGCTTACCAACGCCGCCACGCCCAACCCGGTCACCACGACGCCGGAGGCGCGGTTGGCCCAGCGCAGGGAGCGGATGTCGAAGCGCCCGCGGAACAGCCCTGCGATGGTGCTCAGGGCGAACCACCAGAGCACCGAGCCGCCAAACACGCCCAGCACCAGCAAAGCCGCCGAGGCGTAATCCCGATCCGCCTCCGCCACGCCCAGCCCGGCGAAGATTGCGGCAAAGGCCAGAATCGTCATCGGATTGGTCAGCGTGAACAGGAAGGTCGAGCCGTAAGCGCTCCATAGCCCGCGTCCCTGGGCCGATTCCGCCCCCTCGGCCGGCTCGGCGAAGAAGGCCCGCACGCCCAGGTAGCAGAGGAAGAGGCCGCCGACGAGGCGAATCCACGCCTGCTGATCGACCAGTAGGCCGGAGAGAAACGTCAGGCCGAACCCGGCGATGGAGCCGTAGATCGCGTCAGCGGTCGCGGCCCCCAGCCCAGAGGCGAAACCGGCCGCTCGTCCCTCGGTCAGCGTCCGTCGGATGCAGAGCACCCCGATCGGCCCGACAGGCGCGGCGATGGAGAGGCCGATGAGGATGCCTCGCAGCAGCAGGTGGATCATTCGCCCGACTCTTTCATCACCTCGCGTAGCAAGGTCGTGGCATAGGAACCCTTCGGCAGGCTGAAGGTGAACAGCAGGCCGTCGGGGTGCGACTCGACCGTCAGATCATCCAGCAGCAGGCGGGCCCGGCGACGGCTGCCGTTCAGGTGGGCGCGATCGAGCAGGTCCTCGGTCACGCCGGCCTGCTCCAGTATCTCATGCTCCAGCTCGCCCGGCTCGCCGGTGGCCCACCACATACGGGAGCCATAGATGGGGCCGGTGTAGGTGATCTCATCCCGGTCGAAGCGGGGCTGCTCGGCCTGGGCGTCCTCGACCTCGAAGAGCCCCCCGGTGTCGAGCTTCTTGGCCACGTCGCCGGCCAGCAGTCGCTCGAACCAGCCGCGCTCTATGCGCCGCACCAGCCAGGTGTTGAACAGCGCCGACTGGTAGGCGCGCAGCAGAAGCCGCCGCAGCCAGCGCTTTCGGGGTCCCGTGCCGGTGAAGAGGATCTGGCGGCCGCGCTCTGCGTTGTCGCCCTCGCGCCCGAAGCGCTGCGGCCCGTAGGCGTTGGGCAGGCCGCGTTCTCGCAGGGTCTCGACTATTGACTGGGCCTGCGGCAGCGCGTCCTGCTCCGGCCCCAGGACGACGATGCGGAAGCGGTTGCCAAGCAGGTGGCCGGCCTTGAGCTTGTTGCGGTGGCGCTGCACCCAGTCGAGCTCGACCGGCAGATGATCGCGGATGCGGCGGGCGACCTGAGCCTTGTCGACGTTGGGCAGGTTGAGCGAGAAGGTCTGGGTGGTGCGGGCGTGCTTGTCCTTTCGCCCCGCACAGCCGACGTCGACGTCGCGCAGGTTGAAGAGCTGCGCGAGCTCGTTCTGAAGCGCGCGTGTGGTCTGACCCTCGCGGGTCAGACGCACGTAGACGTGCTGGCCCTGGCCGGATGCTTCGTATAGCGGTATCTCCTCGACCACGAAGTGGGCAGGCTCGACCTTGATCTCGCCGCCGACGCCGGGCAGGTCGGCCGTGACGTAGGGCAGGTCGTTGGGGTGCATCAACACCGGCGGCTGGGTCTCGCTCATGGCGATTCCTCGAGCCCCACCCAGATGGCCCCCTCGTCTATCTTGGTCGGGTAGACCGGTAGGGCGTTCTCCTGGGAGATAGCGCCGAGGGCGCGGCCCACGACGGGGGGCCAGGTCACCCATTCCCGCACCGCGCCGGTCGCCAAGTCGAAGACGCTGTGGTGACGCGGACAGACGATGGCGCCGTCGTCCGTCACCTCGCCCTTCTCCATCTTGGCCTGCAGGTGGGGGCAGCGGTTGTCCACGGCGTGGATTTCACCCTGGTGGTTGATGAGCAGAACGTCCTGGCCGGCGACGGTCACGACGCGGCGGGCGCCCTTCGGTAGCTCGGCCTCGGGCAAGACGTTGGTCCAGTTCATGGTTATCTCCTGACTTTGGTTGGGGAAGCGTGTTGTGCGTATTGCGTATGCCGTTATGCTTAATCATAGCAGGTCTTGCAGCGCTGCCTTGGCCTCCGGGAAGCGGAACGCGAAGCCAAGATCGAGCAGCCGCTCGGGAATCGCCCGCTGGCCCTCGAGCACCACGGTGCTCATCTCGCCCAGGACGAGGCGAATGGCGAAGGCGGGCACGCGGAGGAAGGCCGGGCGGCACATCACCTTCCCCAGCAAGCGGCCGAACTCGGCGTTGGTCACGGGGTTGGGCGCCGAGAGGTTGAAGGGTCCGGCGGCGGCCTCGTTTTCGATCAGGAAGCGGATGGCCTGCACTTCGTCGTCCATATGGATCCAGGGCAGCCATTGCTCTCCGCTGCCGAGCGGACCGCCGACGAAGAGGCGAAACGGGAGCGCCAGCAGGGGGAAGGCGCCGCCGGCGTTGCTGAGCACCACCCCGCTGCGGATGATGGCGCGGCGCACGCCCAGTCCCTCCACCGGGGCGGTGGATGCCTCCCACCGGGCTGCGGTACGCCCCAGGAAGCCGTCTCCGAAGCTTGCCGTCTCGGTGATCACCTCGTCGCTTCGGGGGCCGTAGGCGCCGGCCCCGGATGCCTGGATCACGGCGCCGGGTTTCGTCTCCGCTTTCTCGACAGCATCGACCACGGCGCGTCCGGCGTTCAGGCGGCTATCGCGGACGAGCTGCTTGTTGCGTTCTGTCCAACGCCTGCTGAGGCTTGCGCCGGCCAGGTTGACGATGGCATCGGCGCCGTCGGCCAACGCGCCCCAGCCCTCGGCCGTGCGGGCGTTCCATGGCACGATCCGTACCCCGGTAGGCATAGCAGGCGCCGACTCCGGGTTGCGGCTGAGGACGATCACTTGATGATCTTCAGCGGCCAGGCTGGCGCTCAGCGCCTGGCCGATCAGGCCCGTTCCGCCGGTGATGATGACTCGCACAGGTTGTCTCCTTTAGGCCCCGTTTGTGACTAAGAAACTTCACTTATCTTCCCGAAAGCTACGGTGGTCAGTTTTCGCCAAAGATCGAGTCGCTCGGCGCATGGTTGACTCACCGGGTGGCTGCTCTTCTAGCTTTCGGGAAGGTTGTTGCACGCGTCGGTCACCTTGTGTTCATCATGACCAGGCCGATGATGGCGACCAGAACGCCGGCCAGGTTCAAGAGCGATAGCTGCTCCTCAAAAAGCAGCAGTCCGATGGGCACGAGGAGGATCGTTACGGTCACGTTGACGACGATGGCCGAGATGCTGATGCGCCATCCAGCCCGGTAGGCCAGCAAGAAGCCCATCTCCAGGCCGACGAGGGCCGCCGCCAGGGCGTAGCTAGCCCAGTTCAGCTGCTTGAAGGACTCACCGAAACGCGCCTTCAGGGGAAAGAGGGGCAACAGCCCGAGACAGATCACCGCGGCCGTCCCATAGGTCGCGATCAGGGAGACGGCGGGGTGGACGTCCCCTGGCGTCAGTTTGATGAAGACGTGGTAGAGCACGGAGGAGAGGATGGCGAGGCCGATGGTCAGGTAGTATAGCATGGGCGCTCCTTGCTGCTAGACGATCATCAGACCATCACCAGGTGATTGCTCAACCCCGCGGTGCCACACTTAGCGTATTGATAACCCTCCCGAAAGCTGGAAAGATAGCCCCCAGTGAGTCAAGAAAATGCGCCGAGTGTCTCGATGCTTGGCGAGAATTAGCCATCGTAGCTTTCGGGAGGGTAAGCTCGCCAATCAAGACGTTCACTGTCCCTTGCCGGCGGAGACGCAGGCGAAGCCTGCCGCCCCAGGGCCGATGTGGGTGCCGATGACGGGCGTCACGTCGACTGTGACAGGCTCCTTCCCCTCGGGGAAGAGATGCCGGGCGCGCTCGCGGAGTTCCTCTATCATCTCGGGCGCGTTCGTGTGCACCAGGGCCAGCTCCTCCAGAGGATAGAGGTCGGTGAGCTTGTCCATGAGGCGCTGAATGGCGCGCTTGCTGGTGCGGACCCGCTCGACGCCCGGATCGCCGTCGTGCATGGTGAGCAGCGGCTTGATCTTGAGCAGCCCGCCGATCTTGGAGACCGCCCAGCTCATGCGCCCACTACGCCGCAGGAACTCCAGGGTGTCGAGCGCGGCGAAGAGGTGCGTCCGGTTGGTCTTCTCCTTGAGGCTCTCAATGATCTCGGCGATAGAGTGACCCGCCGCAGCCATTTTGGCCGCTGTCTCGACCAGGAATCCGGTGCCGATGCTCAACTGCCGGGAGTCGAAGACGGTGACGGGAATGGCGCGCACAGCCTGGGCGGCCAGTTTGGCCGTGTTGAGCGTCCCGCTCAGACTAATCGAGATGTGGATGGAGAGGATCTCCTCCGCGCCTTCCTCCGCCAGCCGCTCGTAGGTCTCGCGGAACATCTCTGGGCCGGGCGAGGCGGTCTGGGGGTGGTGGTCAAAGTGCGGCAGCCGCTCGTAGAACGCCTGGCGCGACATCTCGATGCCGTCCAGGTAGCTCTCCTGGCCGACGTTAATGTAGAGCGGTACAACTGTGACGTCGAGATCGGCGACGATCTCCTCGGGCAGGTCGCAGGTACTGTCGGTGACGATCTTGATTGGCATGATACCCTCGATTCCGTGCGCGGTCCAATGGGCTAGCCGTCGGCGTGAAGCTCGTCGGTCTTGGCCGCCATGATGAAGTCATTTTCGTGTAGTCCGCTGATCTTATGCGTGTACCAGGTGACGGTGGCCTTGCCCCACGTCAGGGTGATGATGGGATGGTGCCCCTCCTCCTCCGCTGCCTCGCCGACGTGGTTAGTGAACGCCAGTGCCTCGACGAAGTTGCGGAACTTGAAGGTGCGCCTCAGCTTCTTGACCCCGCCTTCCTCGACAAGGTCCCACGCCGGGACTTGGGGAAGGTAGGTCTCGAGCTCCTGGCCCGTCAGGGGCGGGTCGTCGCCACGGCAGGCGGAGCACTTCATCTGTGCTAGCTTCTGGTCCATCAGTGGCCTCCTTTGCGGCTCTGGGTGCTTTGAACGTGCCTTCTAACTATTGGCTCGCTTGGTGCGTTGCGGACGGTGAGTAGATTGCACACTATTATGATATGTTTATGAGTTGGTGTCAAGTCGCCTCCAGGAAATCATTCATAGCGCAGCGCCTCGGCCGGGGCCATCTCCCCCATACGGAGGGCAGGATAGATGCCGGCCAGCAGTGAGGCGAGCAGCGAGACGACAACGGCCTGCACAAAGGGGGCCGCCATGACGACCATCTGGAGCGTCCAGCCGAAGGATCGCCGGTTGATGACGTAGATGAGGATGACGGCAAGGGCGAACCCGGCCGGTATGGAGAGCAACCCGGCGACGGATCCCATCAGACCGGTTTCCAGAAGGATCAGGCTGCGGAGCTCGCGGACGGTCAGCCCGACGGCCCGCAGGATGCCGAACTCGCGCTGTTTCTCCAGCTGCAGGGCCAACAGCGCACTGAGGACGCCGATGAAGGCGACGATCGTAGCGAGCGCCTGTAGCGCGCCGGTGATAGCGAAGGTGCGATCGAAGATCGCTAGCGCGGCCTGGCGGATGGCCTGATTGGGTCGCGCGAGCAGGCGCTGCACGGGCGCGAGAGATGCCTCGAGGTCGCGCGCCACGGCGTCCGGGTCGGCGTCGGGCCTCAATTGCACGACCAGCGCAGTGGCGGTGTCGTCGTCCCATCCCTCGCGGTAGGTGGACAGCGAGATGATGGCCGTGCCCCTGGTTGAGGCGTAGTCGTAGTAGATCCCGGCGATGGGAAAGGTGCGAGGTCCGTCGTTGGTGTAGAGACTGAGGGTGTCCGCTCTTGAAAGGCCCAGGCGGTTGGCCAGCGGTTCGGAGATGATGACGGCGCGACCCTCGTGGACCTCGTCCCACGTCTCGCTTGGGGAGCCCTCGGAGGCGCGATAACGCAGGCCGTCGCCGTAGTCTGGGCTGTTGCCCGCCTCAATGTCGATTGGACCCAGCGGCGACTCTACCGTCGTCGACCGCAGCAGGTCCACGCGGGACACGTCCGGGTGTTGCCAGACGATGGACGCTGCCTCGGGATCGACCGGGGTGACGTCCTGGAGGCCCGAGACGCTCGGCGCCGAGACAACGATATCGCCCTGAAGCGCGTCGCTGAGCCAGACGATGACGGTTTGGCGGAAGCTCGTGATCATGAGGCTGATGCCGATGGTGACAGACATGGCGACCATCAGGGCAGCCACGGCGATGGCGGTTCGACTGAGGGACTTGCTCACGTCTCGGGGCGCCATGTGCCCCAGGATCCCCAGGGCACGGTGCAGAGGGGGCCTGACGATCTGCATAGTGACCTTCGTCACCAGCGGCGTAAGGAGAGCGAAGCCGAGGACGACCAGGAACGTACCGCCAAAGCTCACGATCAGATTGGTGATCGGCGAGGCCAGGGTGGCGACGCCGACCAGGATCACAGCCACGGCGGCAAGGGCGGCGGTAGCGGCGGCTCGCTCTGCCTTGCTCTCGAGGCCGGAGCGTGAAAGCGCGGCGCGCGGTGGGACGGTGGCCGCCTCACGGGCGGGCGGCGCGGCGGCGGCGACGGTGGCTCCAACGCCGAGAACGACGCCCTTGAGCAGGCTGACGAGTGGGATCTCGACGCTGCGCACGGTGAGCACGAAGTAGAGATCGTTGATCGTGCGGGTGACCATCTGTACTGCCGCTTGGCCCATGATCACGCCTAGCCCGAGACCCAAGCCGGCGCTGATGATGCCGATGATCAGCGCTTCGCCGAGCACCAGTGCGAAGACCTCGCGCCGCGTGACGCCCAGGGAGCGTAGGACGCCAAACAGCGTCCGACGCTGGACCACCGAGAAGGTCATTGTGTTATAGATCAAGAACATGCCCACCACCAGCGCCAGCAGGCTGAGGGCGGTCAGGTTGAGACGGAAGGCAGCCGTCATCTGCTTGGTGGCTCCGGTACGCGTCTCCACCGGCTGGACGTGGACGTCGGCGGTGTTCCGGGCGCTCTGCGAGAGCAAGCGATCGATCTCAGCCGCCTTCGCCTCGCCGGGCTCAGGCAGGATCAGGTCGATGCGGTCCAGGCGACCAACGCGTCCGGTCAGCTCCTGGGCCGTGGAAACATCGGCGAGCATGAGGCCCTCCATAGCGCGGCGACTGAGGTCATCATTGGGCTCCAGGAGACCGGCAAGGAGGACCGAGCGTTGGCGCCCGGCAATCTCCAGGCGCAAGGTGTCACCGGGCTCCAGTTGATAGCGCTCGGCGACGTCCGCCGAGACGAGCACGGCGCCCGGTTCTGTGAGGAAGGCGGTGAGTTGGGCCACAGAGGCCGTCTGGCCGGTCGAGAGGTAGGAGCGAAAGGGGGCCTCCGCGAAGGGGTCCACGCCCAGAAGCCGGACGGTGCGCCCGTCCAGCTCGGGCGACGTGGCGTACGCCGTGACGATAGGGGCTGCCTCTCGCACGATGCCGGCCCGGCGAAGGTCGGCATAGACCGCCTCATCCAAGCCCTGTGGCCCTCCGATGACGTGGTGCGTCGCGCGGCCGGCGACGGAATCGACGCTGAGGTCGAACGCGCGGCTGGCGCTGACGTTCGCCAGGTCGACGGCCACGACGACGGCCACGCCGAGGGCGATGCCGACGATCATCAAGACGCTCTGCCAGGCGTGGCGGGTGAAAGTGCGCCACCCGACGTTCCACAGCGTGCGGGGGGACAGGCTGGAGCGGGGCTCGGCCAGGCGCTGCCGTGTGGTGCTCATCAACTCATCGGCCACCGGTGAGTTGCCCCTCGCTCAGGTAGAAGGTGCGGTCGGCATAGGCAGCGGCGTCGGTGCTGTGCGTGACCAGGATCAGGTTCTTGCCCGCCTGGCGGGTGAGACGGTCGAGCAGCGTGAGGATCTGGTGTCCCGTTTCCTCGTCGAGATTCCCCGTCGGCTCGTCGGCCAGCACCAGGCGCGGGTCGTGGACGAGGGCGCGGGCGATGGCGACGCGCTGCTGCTCGCCGCCGGAGAGCCGGTCCGGGAAGGTGTCGCCACGGTCTCCCAGGCCCACGGCGTCGAGCAGAGACTGCACCCGCCGATCAGCGTCCCGACCGTTGATGCCGTTGAGCTCCAGGGGGAGTACGACGTTCTCCCACACGGTCAGCGTGGGGAGCAGGTTGAAGAACTGGAAGATGAAGCCGATATGGTGGCGGCGGAAGAGTGTGCGCTGTCGCTCGTCGAGACCGTTCAGGTTCTGACCGTCGAGCCAGATAGCGCCGCAGTCGGCGTCGTCGATGCCGCTGATCAGGTTCAGGAGCGTGCTCTTGCCGCTCCCGCTCTCGCCGACGATGGCAACAGATTCTCCGCGTGCGAAAGCGGCGTTGACGCCGCGCAGGACGGTCCGTACGTGCAACCCCTCCTGGTAGTTCTTGCATAGGTTCTCGAGTCGTATAAAGGCAGCGTGGTCCCCCGTGTCCCTCATGCGTTTTTCTACTCCTTCACAGATGGCCTCGTCTTCGCGACCCGAGACCTATCAGATTGTTGTGCAGTCAGGAAGGACTGCACGGCGTCTAGAAATGGGCCGGGGCACTCCTCGTGGGGCAGGTGGCCGCAGTCCGGGATGACGACCAGCTCTGCTTGCGGGATCTCGCGCCCGAGACGGATGCTCTGCTCGGTCGGTACGATGCGATCGTCGTCGCCAGTGATGACCAACGAGGGCATGGTGATCTCCCCGATCCTCGCGCTCAGGTCTGACTGCTGCGAGGCCTTGGTCAGCTCCCAAAGCGCGCGGTCCCAGTTCTCGGCGCGCAGGGGTTTGCGGTAGCCGGCGCGTATCTCCGGCGTGATCCTGCCGGGGTCGTGCCACGCGCTCTCGAGAAAGGCATCCCCGCCCACGGCTATTCGGCGGGCCAGTAGGGGGCCGAGGCGGTCGAGCTGCGGGGTGCGCAGCAGCGGGCGGATCCAGGAGGGCGCGCCGCCGCCCACGTAGATGGCCGCGTCGACCAGCACCAGGGCCTCGAATCGCTCCGGGTGTGCTAACGCAGCGTTGACGGCTACGGTGCCACCGGCTGAGTTGCCGACGAGCACGGCCTCGTCGATGCCCAGCGCATCCATCAGTTCCACCACCAAGGCGACCTGCGCCTGCGGCGTGTAGGGATTGGCGCCTTTCTCCCACGAGAGGGGGCGCTCGGTGAGGCCGAAAGCGGGACGGTCGAAGGCGATGACGGTGCCCAACTCGCCCAGCGGCTCCATGACCTCCCGCCAGGAGAAGACGCTGGCCCCGAAGCCGTGGAGGAGGATCAAGGTCGGCTCCCCGTCGCCCGTGCGCTTGTAGTGGACCTGCAGGTCGTTCACCTCCACCAAGCGGCTGTCGGAGTCGGCCAGCTCCTGCGGCGGCACGGTGTCCTCCAGCGGCGGAACCGGCACCAGGAACGGGCCCACCAGTAGCACGGTCAGTAGCACACCGGCGACAATCAAGGCAGTGCGTTGCAGTCTCTTCATCAGCTCCTTCGCTCCCCAGTCCCTAGGACGTGCTATCAAGCGAGTCCATCTGATGGAGGCCCAGCTCCTCCATAAGCTCGACTATGGCCGTGACCACCTGCCGCTGCTGGGCCTCCCGGCTGATGGTCGCCGGCTTGTCCCCTTTGGCCTTCATCGATTCTCACCCCACATCAAGCCTGATCAACCTTCGTGACGGTAGTCACGTGGCACGCCCCAGGCTTCGATTCGATCGTAGCGGCGCTGAGTGGCGTGGAAATGGATCCGGATCGGCGCATCGTCCAGTTGCGGATGCGCCTCGAAGAGGCGGTGGTCGCCGTAACGGAGCGCCTCCAGCACGAGGGGCAGCTCCCGCCGGAAGATGGCGAGCCGCATACGGGCCGAGCCGAGAACCAATCCGCCGCTGACGTGGCAGTGAACCCGCAGCACGGGGCCGAGCTGCTCCTTCTGCCACTTGCCCAACACCTCATCACGCATAAGACGGATATAGAAGCCGGAGACCTGCTCGTCGTTGTACACCGGGCCGATCGTGAGGAATAGGTCGCCGGTCAAGTCCGAATGGGTCAACGTATAGCACCTTGGCGTCGTTGGCCCCTCCGACGAGGTGGGCGGAGCAAATGTGACGTGCAGCTTCTCCGGTTGCAAGCGTGTCATCTTGGTCTCTCCCATATAGGAAAGGGAGGCGAAGGAAGCGAGAAGACTGAAGCGACCTACGCCGCCTCTGGGGCTGTCTCCTGTCCTTCCTCATCCCAGCACTGGATTGAGTTGACCACCAGGCAGCGCCAGGCGTAGAACACCACCCCTGCCATGATTAGCGCTCCAGTGGCGCCAACGGCCCACGGCCCGAGCTCGCCAATCAGGAATCCTCCGATGATCGGAGCGAGGATCTGCGTCAAGCTGTCCAACGAGGTGGAGAGCCCCAGCGCGCCGCCGACGTCCTCTTCACGGACGGCTTTGGTGAGGGCGCTGTTGGTGACGGTGTTCAGCGTGCCCCCGGAGAGCGGCAAGAGGGCCAGCACGCCCAGCATCAACCCCACGTTGGGCACGAGGGCCCAGCCCAGGAGCGCCACGGCGAGCACGGCCACGCCAGCAACGATGATGCGCTTCTCCGGAAAGCGATCTGCCAACCGGCCGACGATGAAGCCCTGCACCAGCACCACGAGGACACCTACGTAGGTGAGGATGTAGCTGGTGGCCTGATCCGTCAACCCGAAACGGTATTGCGTGAAAAGGGCGAAGTTGGCCGTGAACATGGTAAAGGCCAGACGATAGAAGAAGCGAGTCTGCAGCAGAGGCCTCACGCGCGGCTGATCCAGCGCCTCTCGCAGGGCACGGACGGGGAGGATGGAGCGCTCCCGTTTTGCCAGCTTGGCCCGTCGTTCGGGCGTCAACGATTCGGGCAGCCAAAGCGCCACCCCGATGAAGTTGAGGGCCGCGAGCCCCAGGGCTGCAAAGGCCGGTACTGCGTAGCGGGAGAGACCAACGGCCTCAACGGTCTGGGTGACGTAGGACCAGTTGCTGAGGGTGCCGCCGAGCGCCGGACCGATGATGAAGCCGGTGCCGAAGGCGGCGCCGATCAGGCCCAGGCCCCTGGCACGGTTCTTCTCGTCGGTAATGTCGGCGATGTAGGCCCGCGCGAGCGAGACATTGCCTCCCACCAGCCCATCCAGGATACGACTCAGGAAGAGCCACCCCAGCGCAGCGCCGCTCATCGTGAGGCCACCGGCCGTCATGCCGGCCGTCCATCTTCCCAGAGGCTCGATCAGCGCCAGAAGCGCGAAGCTGAACGCCGTTCCCACGATGCTGACGAGCAGCATAGGGCGGCGGCCCCACGTGTCCGAGAGGCGTCCGATGAGGGGCGCGGCGAGAAGCTGGGACACGGCGTTGGAGGCGACGAGCAGGCCGATCAGGGTGGGGCTGGCGCCCAGACTTCCCGCGTAGTAGGGCAGCAAGGGGAGGAATAGGCTGTAGCCCAGGAGCTCTATAAAGACGAAACCGATAATCAAAGCGAGGCGATGTCTTTGCATTAGTCTTTCATCTCGGATTCACTCTCCGCCCCGGGGGCTTCGCCAATGCGCTCGCCGAGCCATGCCACGATGACCGCGCCGCGCTCGTCGAGGTGTTTCTTTGCTGCGTCGTAATACGCTCGAAGGTACGGTCCAATCACATCCGTGGGCGGGCGGTGGCATTCGTCCAGGCCCTCGAGCCAGTCGAGCTGGCAGTCGACCAGACCGATATTGCCGAACGTCAAGGCCGCATCAATGGTACGTCCCACTGTCTGGTTTAGGTCCCGCAGGATGTGGCGGTCACATGCTCGGGCCTGCATGGCATGCCATACGTCCGATTCCAAAGCCATTCGCCTGTCACGGTAGTGGGCGCGGGCCCGCTCCTCGGCCTCCGAGAGAGGTTTAACCTTGGGTGTGCGACGCGCCGTCGTCATCAGACGCTCTGCCGTGCGGACGGCCTGATCGAAGGCGGAGCCCAAGAAATGACCGGGGATACGGTCGCAGAGCCCGGGCTCGCGGTCGAAAATGCGACCGCCGAAGGCCGTCGATAGATCCTGCTTCTGGGCCAAGCGGGCCATCTCCAGCACACCGGCCGCGGTGTCTAGTTGCTGGGCGACCAGTATGATTAAGTCCGGCTCGGTGGCCTCAATGGTCTGCTCCATCTGTTGGAGCGGCACGTCGGCGCCGAGATAGACCACGTCCCAGCCAGCGCGGCGGAGGAGCAAGGTCATCGTGAGCAGGCCAATGGTGTGCTCCTCTCCCGGCGGGGAGGCGGTCAGGATGCGGCCCCGACGTGTGGGGGGCGGCGTGGCCGCTATCAGCCTCTCCAGACGGCGGACCGCCAACTGAGATGCAAAGTGTTCTTGTTGGGGCGTAGCCTCACCCTTGCACCACTTCTGGCCGATCTGCGCGATGCCCTCGGCGATGATCTGGGAGCAGACGGCCTCAGAGGGATACATGGCAAACGCCCGTGTCAGCGCTTGTTCCGCTGCCCTCTCATCGAAGGCCAGCGTGGATGACAACCAGGCCTCGCGCAGCTCGGCAACCGTATCCCCGGCGACCATTCTCTCCTTCTTAGTGTCGGAGGGGAACGGCATGCTCCGAAGTGGGTCCTGCCCCTCTCCCTCCAGGCTTCGCCACAGCTTCACGGCCCTCCCGATCCGGAGTCCCTCGTCCTGACGGGCGACCAGCCACTTGATGACGTCGATGTCCCGTTGCGAGTAGATGCGGTGACTGGCCTCAGTGCGTGACGGTTTCGGCAAGCCATAGCGGCGCTCCCACGCCCGAAGCGCGTCGGCGCTCACACCCGTCTTTTCAACCACCGCTTTCAGATTGTAAATGGGGTCTCGGTACGCGTCCTTTACCATAGTATCTCCTCGCTTTCCTCTAACTTGCCCCGAGCATATATGGTACCAGATTGTACATAACTTGTCAAGGAATTGGTGAACACGAAGC
>CAYQZG010000088.1:0-16495 GCA_964421785.1 uncultured Anaerolineales bacterium | reverse complement strand
AACGTCTCAGAGCCCACGATGGGAATTGAACCCATGGCCTCACCCTTACCAAGGGTGTGCTCTACCGACTGAGCTACGTGGGCCGGCGTCAGCGAAACCCTGGCTTCTCACTGACTCGGCCCTAATTTTACACGATTTCGCGGGAGTGTCAAATGCAGTTGGCTGGCGAAGTAGCGAGTTGCGTACTCCAGTTCTGTCGAGTACAATTTTGGCGCCTTCAGGATTAGGGGGTCTCCCTCTTCGGTGTTGTTGGCGTGTTTCTGCTCACAAGGGAGCGCCAGGTCCCGTCGAGAACGCTGGAAATGGCTATCCAGCGCGAGCGTAGTGGCAGACGTGGATTGCCACAATCCAACAACGCGTTACAGGGGGGCTACCCAGGATTAGTTGAGGGGGTAGATATCGCAGGGAATGGTGGCCAGATTGTGAGCTATCTTAGGTCTCTTCATGCGGCCGTTGAGGGTGCCACAAGGCTTCTCATTCTGCCCCATAACGATCCGGATCCGGACGCCATTGCCAGCTCGGTTGCGTTGCAGTGGCTGTTGAAAGAGGAACGGGACCTGGAGAGCCACATCGTCTACCGGGGGATCATCGGGCGTGCTGAGAACAAGGCTTTGGTGCGGTATCTGGGCTATCCATTGCGGCCGCTGGCGGAGAGGGAGCTGTCTGGGTCTTTGCCGATAGCCCTGATTGACACGCAGCCCGGGGCCGGTAACAACGTTCTCCCTCCTTCCAGGGACGTGTCCATCGTTTTTGATCATCATCCCATGCGAGAGGAGACATCTGCCGCCGGATTTGCCGACGTTCGACCAGAGGTTGGTGCTACCTCCACCATTTTGACCGAGTATTGTCAGGCTACTGGTTCAAGGCTTCCTCCATCGATTGCCACGGCCTTGTTCTATGGCATCAAGACCGACACGATGGGGCTGGGCCGGGGCGCCAGCCAGTCGGACGTGGCAGCCTACTTCTATCTTCAGTCGCAGATCGACGTTCATGCCCTGGTGGAGATCGAACATGCGCAGGTGCCGCCGGAGTACTTCAAGGGGCTGGTCTCCGCGCTGCGGTCAGCCCGTGTCTATGACGATAGGTTGATTGTCAGCACCATTGAGCAGATGGGACGGCCCGATCTTCCAGCCGAGATGGCTGACCTGCTTCTGCGTCTGAAGGGCATCGAGTGGGTGATCTGTATGGGTATCTACGACGAAGAGATGGTGCTGTCGGTGCGAACGAATGATCAGCGTGAGGCGGGCCAGCTTATTCAAGACGTCGTTGGGCATCTGGGCTCGGCGGGGGGACACGGGGCGATGGCAGCGGGCCAAGTACCCCTGAAGGGACAGAATCCAGAGGTGCTATTCCACCGGCTGAAACGGCGGTCCCTTGAGCGTCTGAAGATTGACCCTGATGCAACCGGTGAAGCGTTGATCTGAGCTTCCCATTTACTCCTCGCCGATGAGGCCGGCTCCGGCGGCCAGCTCCGCCATCTCCTGTGTGATCTCCTGGCGGCGTGCCGTTTGGATGACCAGCGTCAGCTCCTCGATCAACTGGTCGGCGTTCTGTGTGGCCGACTCCATCAGCTGGAACCGTGTTGAGTGCTCCGCTGCTGATGAATCCAGCAGCGTATGGTATAGCTGCACGGCGGTCCATTGTTCGACGACGGTCGCATAGAGGCTCAGGGGGTCGGTATCGATGATGGGCGGGGGCCAGGGACTCGCCTGCTGAGGAGATCTGCCCTCTGGAGAGACGGAGGTCTCGTCTGTCGGGAGCCGGGGAGGGATCAGCTGCGTCAAGGTTGGCTGGTAGGCGCCGGTGCCGCGGTAGTCGTTGTAGATGAGATGGACGATATCGAGCTCGTGCTTCTCATACGCGGTCAGCCATCGGTGTGCCAACTCGAACGCCAGGGGAAGAGATGGAAGGGTCGTGGTGGAGAGCGTGCCAGCCGGTGCAGCTTCATGGCCACGTCGGCTGAGGACTCGCTGAGCTCGGCTGCCCAGGACCTCCAGCTGGACCTGGGGGCCCTGCGCAGATTGTCGGCGCAGGTAGCGTTCAGCCTCATCGGCGATGGCCACGTTGAACCGGCCACAGAGGCCACGCTCGCTGCCGATCACCAGGGCTGTGACCTGGGGGGTACCCGAATCGGTATCGCGTCCGGTGGTGCGTCTGCCCAAACGTGATAGAGGTAGTGATAGCCGCTCTTGCAGGCGGTCCACGATGCCTTGGTCGGTCCGGAGGTGGGGCAGAAGCGAGGGCAGCATCGCTCTTAGTCGTTCGGCGTAAGCCCGCACGGCGCTGCGACGCTTGAGGGCGGCCTGCCAGCTGCCCAACGAGATGGTGCGCAGGCCATTCAGGATGGGCTTGACGCTGCGTACGTTTTCAAGGCGCTCACGAGCTCGTTCTACGTCTTCCATCCTACCCTTTCACCTGTTGGGTGTTTGTTGTGGGACGCAGATCTACGCAGATTCACACAGATCTCTTTATTGCTTTCTTGTTGCGTATTGCGTACCAGGACGATGTGTTGATGGATGTGTCGGCTGCCGCTATCGTTTAGTAGGTCTCGGTCCGAACGATATCCCAGATGAACACGACGGCGCCGCCGAGTCGAGGCATCGCGGGCATAGGCGCGCCGGAGGTCTCCTCTCCCTCGACTGATTCGACGCTGGGTTCTGAGCGGCAGCTGCTCTTGATGATGCTCAGAACTTGCTCGAGTTCCTGGGCTTTCACCGCGATGAAGAGCGTCATCTGGGCCTGGCGCAGGATGCCTCCTCGCGTCTCCACGTAGGTTGCCGTATGGTTGGAGGCCACCAGGGCCTGCAGGACACGTTCTGCCTCTCCACGCGGCACAATGGCCATGATCATCTTCATCGCTTTGACCTCCCTTCCGACCATTCAGTGGCGTAGTTGACAATGACGGCCATAAGTGCCTCTCGGGTATCTGAGGGGAGTTCTCCGGTGCGGTTGACTTGTTGGAGGAGCTCCGGTTCTCGCCTTCCGACCAACTCCAGCAGTCCTGTCTCGAGGGCTGCCACCTCGTTGACCGGGATTTGATCCAAGATGCCCTCCGTCGCGGTCAACAGCATCAGAATCTGGGACGATAGAGGCAATGGTCGGTGGATCTGTTGCTTGAGAGCGGCGCGGAGCCGGCGTCCGTGTTCGATCTGCCGTCGTGTGGCTTGATCGACCTCGGCGCCAAAGCGAGCGAAGCGGCGGACCTCTTCATACTGAGAAAGCTCGAGTCGAAGCTCGCCGGCCACCTCTTGCATGGCGTTCGACTGGGCCTCGCCACCCACGCGGGATACACTCTGACCCACATCGACGGCGGGCTTGATGCCTCGATTGAAGAGGTCGGTGTCGAGCACGATCTGTCCATCGCAGATCGAGATCAGGTTCGTTGGGATGTAGGCCGACACGTTCCCCCGCTGGGTCACCACGATGGGCAGGGCGGTCAGTGAGCCGCCCTTTTCCTCGCTCAGTTTGCATGCTCGTTCCAGGAGCCGCGCGTGTATGTAGAAGATGTCGCCGGGATACGCCTCTCGTCCCGGGGGGCGGCGGAGGAGCAGACTCAGTTCGCGATAGGCATCGGCGTGCTTGTTCAGGTCATCGTAGACGATCAACGCGTCGCGTCCCTCGTCCATGAAGAACTCGGCAATCGTGCAGCCGGTGTAGGGCGCCAGGTAGCGCAGCGCGGGGGGATCCTCGGGGCTGGCGACGACGATGGTCGTATGCGCCAGAGCATTGTGACGACGCAGCGTCTCAATGATGGTTAGGGCAGAGCTTTTCTTCTGACCGACAGAGACGTAGACGCATGAGACGTCGCTGTCTCGCTGGCTGAGGATGGCGTCTACGGCCAGGGACGTCTTTCCTACCTGGCGGTCGCCCAGGATCAGCTCACGCTGACCGCGCCCGATCGGCAGCAGCGCGTCGATGACCTTCGTGCCGGTGTAGAGCGGTTCATTGACGGGGGCGCGTTCAACGATGTCAGGGGCCTCACGCTCCAAGAATCGTGTCTCCGTGGCCTGGATGGTGCCTCTATCGTCGAGCGGTTGTCCCAGTGGATCCACGACGCGCCCCAGCAGTTGGTGTCCCACGGGTACGCGAACCTGCTCCCCGGTAGCTGTCACCAGATCGCCGCCCTGGATACCCTCATCGGGCCCCAGAAGGATGACGTCGAGGCGTGCGTGATCCAGATTGAGGATCATGCCCCTGACGCCGGTGGAGAACTCCACCAGCTCGTCTGTGCGCGCAAGGGGCAGGCCCGAGAGGGTAGCGACGCCGTCGCCGATGTGCTGGACGGTCCCTACCTCGCGGAAGATGACCTGATTTCTCTGTTCCTCGGCGTGCTTCCGCAGCGCCTGCAGCAGCGGGCGTAGGTCGGTCTCGGCCTCAGCGGGGGCCGCTTCGCTTCCCTCTACAGTGAAAGGGGCGGCGATGTCGGAGACGCGGTGCTTGAGACGCTCGGGGAGGGAGAGCCTCTGGACACTGGCCTCGCTCTCCTGTTCTTCGAGCTGCTCGTGGATCGTGTCGACTAGGGCCGATATGTCCGGCTGGATCTGCGCGCTATCCTTGTGGTTGTTCATCGGCCGAATCGCTCTTTAAGGGCCTGTGAGGCGTGGTCCCGCAACTCTCCCAGGCGTCCGGCGATCGAGTTGTCGACGACGATATCGCCCATGCGGACTCGCATCCCTGCTGTCAGGGAGGGTTCGGTCTCCATCTGTATGTCGATGTTGCGGTCAGCCAGGGCCGTGAGCGTGCGCGCAAGCTCCCCCTGTTGCTCTGACGTCAACGGTTCGGCTGTGGTCACGTAGGCGGTGGGTGTCCGCTCGCCCAGCGAGCGTCGGAAGGCCCGGACCCGCCCCATCTCCTCGCGTCCCATCTCCCAGATTCGGTCGCCGAGCTGTGCGACCAGCGCGTCGTGCATCTCCGGGGGGGCGGCCTGTCGGATCATCTCGGTTCCGATGTCGAGGATGGCATCGATAAGCTCATCGTGGAACTCGTCCACGGCCTGGTAGCGTATCTGCTGGACATCTTCACGTGCGTCGACCAACATCTCTTCGACGTCCTGTTCCACGTCCTCCAGCATGCGCTGACGCTCAGCCTCGGCTCGCTTCTGGGCCTCCTTGATGATCTCGTCGGCCTCCTCCTCGGCGTCCGATAGGCGATCCTTCAGTCTATGTTGCAGTCTCTCGGCCTCTTGGCGGTCCTCCCTGATTTGCCTCATCATCTCTTGCTTCTCGGCTCGACGCTCTTGCACGCTTTTCATCACAGGGCGGAAGACCAGGTAGTAGAGCGCCCCGGCCAAGACCAGGAAGTTAATTGCTTGGAAGGCGATTGTCGCCCAGTCGATAGTCAGCATGCATTATCCCCCGGGGAAGAAACGATCGATCACCGGGTTGGCGAAGATCAGCACCAGGATGACCAGGAGTACGTAGATTGCTGTGGACTCCAGCAGGGCCATCGAGATGAGAAGCGTCGTGCGGAGATCGCCGGCGGACTCGGGCTGGCGGGTCATGCCCTCCAGTGCCTTCAGCACTGCTCGTCCCTCGACGATCGCCGGCGTCAGCGCGCCTACGACGATTCCCACGGTCGAACCGATAATCGTGACTAGCGTGATGAGCGTTCCGGGATCCATGTCTGCCATAGTTAGTCTCCTTTTGTGTCTGATCTGATTTGTTATGGGTCGCAGGTCTGCGCAGATTAACACAGATTGCTGTTTTCTTCCTTGCTTGTTGTGGAAGGTTATGCTGTCTCCCCGGTTTCCTCAGATTCCTCGGGCTCCTCGAGCCCGGTGCTGATGTATACGGCCGCGAGGGCCGTAAAGATGTAGGCCTGCAGCAAACCTGTGAAGATGTTGAGCCCAATGACGGGTAGAGGTACGAGGAGGGGGATCAGCATGAATACGACGACGACGATCAACTCTGTGCTCAATACGTTGCCGAAAAGCCGGACGGCCAGCGATACCGTGCGGCTGATCTGCCCTATGATCTCCAGGGGGAGGAGGAAGATCGGCGAGGCCAGATTCTTGAGGTAGGCGAGCATCCCCTGTTGGCGCACTCCGTAGTAATGGACGGAGAAGAAGACGACGATGGCCAGTGCTATCGGGGTGTTCAGATCGCGCGTGGGGGCCACGATGGGCAACATGTTGCCACCGGGCAGCGGGATCGTCGGCAGGAGGCTGAAGATGTTTGCGAAGGCCACAAAGATGGCCAGCGATCCGAGAAACGGAAGGTATCGCTCGACGCGGTAGCCTCCCAGCAAATCCGCGATCAGGTCCTCCAGGGCGTCGAGCAGCATCTCGAGTATCGTGGGACGCCGGCGACGGATGGCGACGGCGAGGATGATGATGATGGCCATCATGAGCCAGGTTGAGACAACGGTGTCTCGTACGTCAATGCCGAAGATAGAGAAGACAACCTGGGGGAAGAACCTGTCCATAATCCTGCTCCTCTGTGTTTAGCCGCCTTTAGTGACCGTTTTGCCGTGTGTTCAAGAGCCTGGGCGGCCCATCTTTCGGGGCGTACGTCCAGGGAAACTCGGATGTCTGGACCCAGATCACGGTGGCTAGACGCGTGAGCCAGAGTCCGCCGAAGGCAAGCAGCCCCGGCACGATACCCTGCTTTAATCCGCCTATCAGCAGCGCGGCGACGAGAGCAAGGCGCACGACCATCCCACTCAGGGTCAGCAGCAGGGCACTGCGCCGCATATCTGGTCGGAGTCGAGCGACGATCCACCAACGCGTCAGGGTGTTTAGCACACTGACCAGCCCTCCTGCGAGCAGCCACAGGCCGATCATGGCGCCGTCCCGTTCTGCTCATTCATCCGCTCTCTATCCTTCGCAGTTTGCTGACGAGAGCGCTCGTCCATACGTTGGATGGAACGGATCACGTTGTAGAAACCGGTGGCGACGCCGAAGAGCAGGAAGCCGAGCGTGAAGACATACGTCGTGTTCAGCGTGCGGTCGAGCAGGTGTCCGACCAATACACCGCCGAAAATGGGCAGCGCCAAGTCCCATCCGAGGGATGTGGCACGCAGCGCCTCTCTCCAGACGTCCTGCTCACGCCTCGTCATGATCGGTGGTCAGCGCGCCTCCCAGCGCATTGCCCAGTTCAACCTCTAGCTTAGCCCGCAGTTCCCGAGCCAGACGCTCGAATCGCCTCTCGTCCGAGGTTGCAGGGGTCCTGGGCGTGGCCTCGGTCTGCGACTCGCCGCTGGTGAAGATCGTCACCTCATCTGCTTCGACCTGGAGGATGCCCGCCTCGGCGTTGAAGACGTGCTCGCCAGTTCCGTCAGCGTAGCGCAGCGGGGCGGTTACCGTCTCTGCCAGCAACGGGGCATGGCCGGGATAGACGCTGATGCCGGTCCCGTCGGCCAGCCGAAGGTGGACCCATGCCGCGTCGTTCACCTTGAGCAGCGTCTTGGCGGGATTCAGCACGCGTAGGTCGAAGGTTCTAGCCATATGTCGCCTGTTCTCAGACTTCGCCAGTGGGGGATCGTTCCTGCTCTCGCATCTTCTTGGCCTTCTCCATCGCCTCGTCGATGGTCCCCACCATATAGAAGGCCTGCTCCGGCAGCCCGTCGTGTGCGCCGTCAAGGATCTGACGGAAGCCGCGCAGCGTCTCGCCGAGCTCCACATAGCGTCCGGGGATGCCCGTGAATGGCTCCGAGACGAAGAACGGCTGGGTGAGGAAGCGCTGTATGCGCCGCGCGCGCTCGACGGTCACACGATCCTCCTCGTTCAGCTCCTCCATGCCCAGGATGGCGATCACGTCGCGCAGCTCCTCGTAGCGCGCCAAGGTCTCTCGTACCTGGTTGGCGATGGTGAAGTGCTCCTCCCCTACGCTCTCCGCCGTGAGCAGCGTGCTGCTGGAATCCAGCGGGTCGATGGCCGGGTAGAAGCCGCGGCTGGCCTGGCGCCTGGTGAGGATGGTCGTCGCATCCAGGTGTGCGAAGGTGGCCACCACGGCCGGATCGGTCATATCGTCAGCGGGCACGTAGACGGCCTGCACCGAGGTGGAGCTGGCCCCGCTGGCCGTGGTGGTGATGCGCTCCTGCAGCTCGCCCATCTCGGTGTCGAGCGTCGGTTGGTAGCCCACGGTGCTGGGCAGACGTCCCAGGAGGGCCGAGACCTCCGCGCCGGCCTGGACGTAGCGGAAGATGTTGTCGATGAAGATCAGGGCCTCTCGTTCTTCCTGGTCGCGGAAGTACTCGGCCATGGTCAACGCAGTGAAGGGGACTCGGAGGCGAGCGCCCGGCGGTTCCTTCATCTGACCGAAGACGAGAATCGTGCTTCCCAGCACGCCACTTCGCTGGAGTTCGCGCCATAGGTCGTTGCCCTCCCGGCTTCGTTCACCGACGCCGGTGAAGAGGGCGATCCCCTCGTGCTCCTCAATGGTGTGGCGCATCAATTCGATCATCAGCACCGTCTTGCCCACCCCGGCGCCACCGAAGAGGCCGATCTTGCCGCCGGTAGGGTAGGGGGTGAGCAGGTCGATGGCTTTGATGCCGGTGACGAACGGCTCCTCGACCACCTTTTGCTCCTGCATACGCGGAGCCTGGGCGTGGATCGAGCAACGGTCGACGCGTGTCAGTTGGGGGCCACCGTCGATAGCCTGTCCGAGGACGTTGAACATGCGGCCCAGCGTCTGCGGCCCCACAGGTACGTGGATGGGCCGACCGGTGTCGCGGACGCTGAGGCCACGGCGTAGACCTGCCGTGCCGCCCATCGCAATCGTGCGCACCGTGTGCGGATCGATGTGCTCCTGGACTTCAACGACGAGGTCTTGCCGCTCCTCCCGGTCGATGATCAGAGCATTGTGGATGCTGGGCAGATCGCCAGATGGGAACTCCGCATCGATCACCACGCCGGCTATGCGTACCACAGATCCTATTCTATCCACAGCTTCACTCCTTTGGGGATGCTTGGATGAGAATTGTACCATAGAATGCCTGTTTCGAAAGGTTGGGGGTTGCTTATGGCTCCCGGCCGGGACCGCGTGGGTTCCATATCGGCGGCCAGCAGGTGCCCGACAAATTGATCCTCTGCCGCTCGCCGCTACTTACGTCAAGGATCTGGAGGCCAGTCACCCATTCTCCGAATCGAGTCAGTGCCAGGTGCTGCCCATCGGGCGACCAGGTGACCAAGCCGTCTTCCTCGCGGAGAAGGAGAGATCCGTCAGGCTCGATCACGCTGGTCCAGACATGGTCTCCGTGGTAGACGAAGAGGTGCAGCCAGGGACCATTTGGTGCCCAGGCGAGGTCCACGATGCGGCCAGGCTCCTCTCGCAACAAACGATGCTCGCCGGGCCGTGCGAGCACGATCGCGCTTCTACCCGGTCCGTCCTCGCCAACCTCGCTGGCGCCCACTGCAATCCACGTTCCATCCGGGGACCAAGCTATGTGGAACGAAGTCTTGTCCGCTTCAGGGAGGGTCGGGGTGACACCGAGGGTCGCCTGGAGGTCACTGCGGCTCAACAGGGTCGTCGGGCGACCACCGGTCAGGGAATAGGTGGTCAACGTTCGCGCTGCGTCGATAATGGCGATCTGCTGGCCGTCCGGCGACCAGGTCGCTGCGTATCCCTCGCCGATGCGCTGAGGCTGAACAGCGTCTTTCTCCGCCACGAAGAAGTTGCCGACAGGGAGGCCTGCGAGACCGCCCCCCGGTTTGGTCGCGGCCCCCGATGGCTCTGAGTAGAGGAGCCTGGAGCCATCGGGCGACCAGGCGATGAAGGTGCCGTGCAGCGTGGTCTCCTCGCCCGCCGAGAAGTCGACGATTCTCGTCTCTAGGCCGATCGGTGCGGGCGTTGCAAGAGATGACTTGAGGACGTGATAGGCCAGCTTGCTGCCGTCTGGCGACCAGCCAGATCGCCCGAGCCAGCCGCTGATGGGTATAGCAGTGCTGGGGATCGCCATAGGCTCCAGCACATCGTTCCCCGCTTGGAGAAGGAAGAAGCGGGACTTCGCGCTGGACTCCCCCCGGAGAAGCAGCCGGGTTCCATCGGGCGACCAGGAGATGGGCACGAGGCCGTCGTCCGGCGGCTGAGCGTAGAGGAGAACGCGCTGGGCTGATCCAAGCCGCCAGCCCCACACGCCACTAGCGCGGAATGACTGGGCTTGCTCCGAGCAGCCTATGAGCAGGTCGTAGCTGGCGAAAGCGGACAGGTCGTCGGTTGACGTCGCCGTTCGCCAGCGGATGTAGGCCGTGAACCGGTCCTCAAGCGAAGGTCGCCCAGGATATTTCAGGTGCCCCAGAAGATCCTCCACCTCGTCGGCGTCGCGAAGGTACAGGAGCAGCTCGGCCACGGCCGGGGCGCCATGCTCCTCTTCGACGAAGGCCAGCAGCAGGTCTATCTCGGCGGCGGCGAGGGGATGCTCAGGGGTGGCTGGCCCGACGTTCCAGAGGCGCCAGAGGGGGATCCAGGCCTCGTCCTCCAGCGCGTCGCGGAGCAGATCGAGGTTGGGAGAGGTGGGCTGGCTCACCTCGAGCTCGGCCTTGAGCCAGGCGCGGAGGCGCTCCTCGACGAGTGCTCCGCCGTGGTCATCCGCGGGGCGGGGGCCGATCCTGCGGGCGATCATATGGTCGACGAGGAACTGGCCCAGACCGGCCTCCCAGGCCGCCTGTGCGGCCTCATTCTCCGGCGCGCCGACGAGGAAGGGGGCCGGGAGGACGGGGTCGTCGGGCTCGGCGGCACGCTCCAGGTTGGCAGCGAGGTTAAGGTTCAGGGAAGGACTTCGCCGGCACGGGACGAGCCTGCAGAATCGATAGGGTATACCGGTCAGGTCGAGCGTCAAAGGGTCGATCCAGTCGGCGTCTTTGCTGAGGACAGAGATCCTGTCCTCGTCCAAGACGAAGGTCACGGTGTGGCCCATCTCGTCCAGGTCCGCCTCGGTATGCAGCCATCGTCCCTCGTTCGTGTAGCGGTAGAAGCGGACGGCACGGAAGGAGGCCCGCTCTCTCGACGGCAGCGTCGCCGTGTGGACGATCTCGATTCGGGCGCGGTCGCCGACGATGCGGGCGCCCTCGACGGAGGTGGTGATCGGGCCGGTGAGATCCTGCAGAGGGAGTGGAAGCCCGCGGGTATCGAGGTAGGCCTCCTGTGCCTCTCTCCACGAGCGGTCGGCGGGATCCTGCAGGCTGAGGTAGAGCTCGCCGTCGTTCTCGTGCAGGGCGCGGAGCTCCAGCTGCGCCACCTGCCGGACCTGGGCCTCGGCCTGGGCCAGGTTGCGCTGGCGATCACGCCACCAGGCGTAGGCACTGCCCGCGACGAGGAGGAGCACCAGCAGCCAGGGCAGCCAGCGGGGCCATGCGCGTCCGCTACCTTGTTCCTCTTGACCACGGTCCTCCGGGGGGTCGCACCCGAAGCGCCATTCGAAATCTGAGGACATGGTGTCTGTCCCTTCATCCATCTGTTGTCAGGAAGGTCTCTGGCGGCTGCCGATGGGATTGTACCCCGGTTGCTGCTGCGGCGACAGCCGGCAGCAGTCCAGGGCCATAGCAAGCCAGCGCGAGGCCGTCGGGTAGACCCTTGAGCTCGCGCCACGTGCCGAAGGAATCAGATGCCCGCAGGTTGCCCACCCGCCGGAGGCGAGAGGGGGCAACGTCGGCTCGTCTGCTACGACACCTGTCGCTCGCCGCCCAACCTCTCCACGGCCTCCCGTACGGCGTCCGGCTCTGGGTCGCGAAGCGCGCCATCGGGGCCTGGACGGTCGCCCGTTGTGATGCAGACCGTGCCCTGGCGGCAGGGTATGGCCATGTCGACGCGGTATTCGGCGCCGCCCTCCCGGAGGAGGAACTCACGCTCCGGATGGAGATTCTCCTCCTTGAGGGTGACGTAGAGACCGTCGGCGCCGGTGGCGTAGAGGTCGTTAATCTCGTCGGCGGCCACGAAGCGGTCCCAGGTCGACTCTATGAAGGTGATCCTCCGCCAACGAAGGCTGGGGATCGGCTCGTCCCGCTTCATGAGGCGGCCCAGCTGGAGCTTGTAGTAGGGATCGTCGGCGCGGGGGTGGTCGGGCTGGTGCGGAAGGAGGTCGCGGCGGCGCACGAGTTCGTGGCCCTCGACGGGGGCGTAGTAGTGGATGGCCCACTTCTCGTCGTCGAAGGCCTTGGTGAAGTAGAAGGCCAGCACCACCGCCTCGGTGGTGCTCTCGGGAGCGTGCCGCTTGGGGATGCGGTACCAGCCTTCGTCACGTGCGATGGCGAAGTCACGGCGGCTGGTCATGATCCCGACCAGGACACGGTCTGATGGATAGAACACGGCGGCACCTCCGAGCCTCTGCGGCTACTTACCGTTCGGGCTCCGGAGATCGTGGTGACCTCCGGAGCTTCTTGGTCAACGAAGTCGTCGTCGGGCGGTCTCTCGCAGCTTCTCCTGCCCCTCCGTCGAGAGGCCCAGCATGGCGATCTCCTCTTCCAACTGCTCTAACGTCCCGTTTCCGCCAACGTACCCGTTGACGCGCGCTGCAGCGGTGGAGTCCACGAAGTCCCCGACGTCGGGATAGATGGCCTCGAACTCCGCCACTAGGTCCTTGACTCCCCGCAAGCGGTACTTCTGATGGTAGTCCTCGGCGAGCCAGAAGTCGGTGTAGGGCACGATCTCTGTGGGGAGCTGGCGGCCGCTCTCGCTCTGCTGGCGTTGCTTGCTCGCCTCCGCTGTTTGTCTCTGCTCTTCGTCGTGGTAGAAGACGACGGAGCCGTATTGGCTTGAGATGGAGCGGCTGACGGGACTGTGGCTGTTCCAGAAGATGTCCAGCAGCTCTTCGTAGGTGATGACGCTCGGGTCGTAGTCGATCTGGATCGTCTCGCTGTGCTTGCCGAGGCTATGATAGGTGGGGTTGTCCTTCGATCCGCCCGCATAGCCCACGCGGGTGCGTACGACGCCGGTAAGACTCCCGAACCGGGAGTCCGGCCCCCAGAATCACCCCATAGCGAACGTCGCGGTCTTCGTCTCGGTTGGGGCGTTGAGATCGATAGACGGGATGGTAAGCGCCGTCTCTGATGGTGTTTTGGAAGGCATCATCGTTGCTCTCTCTTTCGTAGGCGTGAGGAGATTCGCTGCAACTGCGATCCCCACGATAATCAGGGGTAAAGCGATGTATCTCAGGGCGATTCGTATCGCTCTAGTTGTTCTTTTAGCCATAAGCTGTTAGGCGCCTTTCAGTCTGCTTGGTGTAAGCGTATGTTTGTCTTATCTGCATCAAGGATTTTAACATAACCGATCATATCGGCAACTCTCGGGCCGAGTCTCCCCTCCCAGGGCAATCGCATTTAGGCTCACAGCCCTCGTCCTCGAGGGCGCTGCGGCCAAGAGAGCATGGACATGGCGGACGTCCACGCCAAAGGACGACGGGCGGAGGCCGCCTATGAGACGGGGACTGCGAGCGGGTCTGTCGATGGCGCCTTCATATGCGATTGCTCTGTCCCTCCTCCAGGCCAGGTTTGTCAAAAGAATATGGGCGTGTTAGAATACCCGCCGTTTCGAGACTTCATCACTGACCAAGCTCACTCAAGGGAAAGCTCCAGGCATGCGGTTTTGGTCCCTTGTTTGGGGGAGGCACTGGTGGACGGAGAGGGAGGAAAGAGCCCGATGATGGATGTTGAGACGCCATTTTTCCGCTTTTTGCGACGGTTTGGTCTCAGACGGCTGGTCTATGGTGTCGTTGCGCTGTTGGTGACCGTGGCTGTGCTGTTGCCACCGATTTCACTCTTGCGGCGGCTTGGCATTGTGGGGTACGAGACGCTCAGCACGGACAACGTCACCGTCTCGCACCCCGACGGTGTGACGCTACAGGTCGACCCGGAGGTCTTCACAGATCGGGTACGCGTGCGATTGGATTCAGTGCCCCAACTGACATTCCTCGAGGGATCAGCGGGCTCCAAGCTGAAACAGGCAGCGAAAGCTCTGCCGGAGCACGTGGAGGTCAAGAGCCCCTACTACAAGATCCAGACACGCGGCAGATCCTCCCAGTCGATTTGGGTCGACGTGGTTGTGCCCAACGAGGCTGAGCCATGGGAGACACTCGATCTCTACACGTGGGATGGCGAGCGCTGGACGTGGGTGGGAAGCGATCTTCACACCGAGGTGGACGGACAGGAGTTCATCCGAGCTAGCGTGAGTGAGCTTCCGGCGTCCGTTGTGGTGGTACAGAGCGGCTTGAAAAGCCCCCAGGTGGCTACCTATCTCGATGCGGACGACGATTTGAGCCAAGTTCACCTGTTCGATACGGTGAATCCCATTGGCCTACTCATAGGCACGATGGGAGGTTTTGCGGGTGACGTGGATAGCCTGCCTATTCCCGATGACGATGTGGGCTGCGCTGTTTTCCCGGCGCTGCGGAATTGGGCGCCAGGGGGAAGTGTAAACAAGGGCCTGCTTAGCGATCTCTTGGATGATGCTGCAGCCCAGCAAGCGCACATCGACAACATCGTCCAGATGTGCACCGAGCGAGGCTTCGACGGTGTGGAGGTCGACTACCGGGGTGTGGCGACGGAGCAGCGTGATGCTTACGTTTCCTTCATTGAGGCGTTGGCCGGTGCGCTCCACGAGTTGGATCTACGGCTGAGCGTCACCGTCGAGCGTCCTCGTCCTGTCGACGGCGGTTGGGAGACGGGGGGCTACGATCTGGCGGCGCTGGGCGAGATCGCGGATGGTGTTCGGGTGCCGTTCCCGCCCGATCCGGAGGCCTATGCCGATGGTGGCAGGGCTCATCGCTTGCTAGACTGGGCCACGGCGAAGGTGCCGCGTCACAAGCTGATGATGCTGGTCTCCTCGTTGAGCACGACGATGTCCGAGGGAACAGAGGTGTACGAGCACGTGCCGGCTGAGGAGGCGCTGGCGCCCTTTGGCGACGTCGCGGTGCTCGGCGAGGTCGATGACGTGGAGCCGGGGGCTGAGGTGGCCCTTGGTCTCTCAGGATCGTTATTGAGCACCTCCCCTCAGCAAGCGTCGGGCACTTATGCTTTGCGATACAAGAACGAGGGAGGTGAGGTGTGCACCGCGTGGCTGGGCACGGCTGCCAGTCTGGTCAACAAGATGGCTTGGGCGGAAAAATATCACCTGGGCGGCGTGATCGTGGCCGATGCCCTGGATCCGGGCAACATGGAGGGCGTCTTGGACGTCGTGGCGGCCTATCCCGATGTCGAGACGGTGGCCTTCCCGGGGCTGGAGGATATGCAGATTGCCTGGGCGGTGACGAACGCGGGGCAGAAGGTCGATGATCAGTCTGGACCTCTTGCCAACCCGGGCTACACATGGACCGCTCCCGAGTCGCCCGGTGTGTACACCGTCCGCGCGTTAGTTGCGGGCTTTGAGCACGGGTCGGTGGCGATCACGGTGGCGGAGCCAGAGCCGCCGGAGATGGCGTTTGAGACGATGACGGAGACCGAGGTTATGACGGAGACGGCTGAGGCGACCCAGCCGTTGGATCAGGAGGACGGTGGAGAGGCCTCAGAAGAGGCCGATGCTGACTGCCTCGATGCCTCGTTCCTTGCCGACATAACTGTGCCGGACAACACGCAGATGGAGAAGGGAGAGGGGTTCGAGAAGACGTGGCAAGTTGAGAACACCGGCTCGTGTGCCTGGCCGGAGGGCACGGTGTTGGCCTTCATCGGCGGCGAGCAGATGGGGGCCCCGGAGACGGTCAACGTTCCTGCCGTGGCGCCTGGGGGGAAGAAGGATATTCCGGTCCAGATGGAGGCTCCGGCCGAGGATGGGACGTACACGGGCAAGTGGCAGTTGCGGTCGGGGGATACCGCGTTTGGCACGCAGCTGTGGGTGAAGATCGTGGTTGGGGAGCCCCAGCAGGCAGCGCCGGTCATGGCGCCGGCGCCCTCGGGAGGCGGCAGTTTTGAGATAGGGGGTCATATCAGGGATTGGGGTTTCCCCCATGCGGATAGGATGCATTACGCCGGTATGAATTGGGCCAAGGTGCAGGTGCACTATCCTCAAGATGCCTCGGGGATCATCGCGGCTGCCCACGCTAATGGCTTCAAGATCCAGTTGAGCGCCAAGGGGTCGGCCGACATGGTCACGAGCCCGGGATTCGAGCAGGATGTGGCGAACTGGGTCGCCGGTTTGGCAGCGGCTGGCGCGGATGCCATCGAGGTGTGGAATGAGCCGAATATCGATCGCGAGTGGCAGGTCGGTCACATTAGCCCGCAGGCGTACAAGAATCTGTTGTGCACCGCCTATGCTGCCATTAAGAACGCCAATGGGAGCACTGCCGTGATCAGCGCTGCCCCCTCGCCCACGGGTTACTTTGGGGGGTGCAGCCCCAATGGCTGCGACGATCAGCCTTGGCTGGAGGGGTTGTACAACGCCGGTGGGGCGCAGTGTATGGACTACGTCGGGGCACATCATAACGGGGGTGCGACGTCACCATCTGCCAGCACTGGACACCCGGGCGACAGTGGCGGACATCACCATTCTTGGTACTTCTTGCCGCAGACCCAGCTGTATTACAACATCTTCCGGGGTAGCCGCAAGCTGTTCTACACCGAGATGGGCTACGC
>CAYQZG010000087.1:0-16567 GCA_964421785.1 uncultured Anaerolineales bacterium | reverse complement strand
AGTTCAGGTTGTCCTCGTCCAGGGCGCCGTGAAAGAGGGCGATGTCGCGCGGCCCAATCTGGTCGGCGACCGGCTGCAGACCCTCGGGGAACCGCCAGCCGTCGGTGATCTCCACCGGGTCGCCCTCACCGGTGGGACCGCTGGAGAAGAGCCAGACTGGCTGCTTCGCCAGGGCTTCCGCGTGGGCCTTAAGGAACCTGGCCGCCGGTTTCTGCCAACGCCCGATGTAGACCGCGCTGCCCAACACCGTGGCGTCGTAGGCCCCCGGATCGCCAGCCTCCCCGGCGGGCACCACCTCTGCGTTCAAGCCCGCCTCGCGGAGCACCTGCCCGATCCTCTCGGCGATCTCCGCTGTTGCGTCGTATTTGCTGCCGTAGGCCACCAAGACTCGCTTGTCCATATCATCCTCCATTGTCGTCTGCGCGGCAGCGGCCGGATTGGAGTCCCGGTCGCGTGCAGCGCTCTATCGCATGTAGGCCAGGAAGCTGATGAAGAACACCAGCACCGTGACGACGCCTATGCCTAACCCCCGCAGCCAGCCCACGCGGTGCGTCTCCTTCAACCCGACCGCCACCAGCAGGATCTGCCACACGACCGGCACGACCATCAGACGGAGCGTCTCGACCCACGCCGGCCAGAAGGCGCCAGCGATGGGCACCAGGAAGGTCTCCGGTATCCACATCAGCACCGTGCTGGGGATGACCCAGGCCAGGCCGCAGACCGCCAGGGCGTCCTCGAACGTGTACGAGGCCGGCGCCGACCGTCCGGCAATGGCCAGCAGATGCGCTATCCCGGAGAACGCGATCCACGTCGTCAACCCCCAGGGGACGGTCCAGAACACCTGGTAGAGGTAGTACCTCTCTGGAGCGATGGGCATCCAAGGCTCCACCGCCGGCAGGCGCCCGATGGCGTAATAGATCAGCGCCGTCCCGGCGTAGAGGACGGCGAAGATGACGTTGATCCAGACGGCGATGGCCACCTTTTTCCTCTCGATCAACAGGTCGCGGATCGCGCGTCGAGGCTGCAAGGTGGTCCGCAGCCAGTACCGAAGAGCTTCTACAATCGTCGATGTCAAGCGTCCTCCTCCCGTCGCTGGTCCTGATCTCGGGCGGACTTGTTAGCCGCTGAGCGCCTCATCCAGCCGCTCCCATCGATCGTGCCCAGTCCTTGGCCCGCTGGAGCTCGTCCTCTTTCAAAGGCCCCTCGGTCCCCTCCACGAAGAAGGCCTCGGGCGGAAGCGCCAGCTCTCCTCCCTTCTTCTTCAGCCTGTCGGCGATGGGCTTGGCGGCGTAGCCGAAGAACCTGACGAAGAAGGAGAAGACGCCCGAGTCGACGTCCTCCTCTGGGACGCGGGTATCGAACGCGGCAACCCGGACCCTCTCAAGGCCGTCAGCCGGGATGCTCTTGAGGAAGGTCCTCGCGGCCGGGCTGGGCCGAAACGCGTGGGTTGGGGCGCCTACCACCAGGACGTCCAAGTCCCCCAGCTGCTCTGCGTCCACCTCGGTGACCCGGCGCGCTTCGACGTCCTCCGCCGGCCCGAGGGCCTGGGCCACCGCTCGGGCGACCTGCTCGGTGTTGCCGTGGACCGAATCGTAGACGACCATAGCTTTCATAGAAGGTCTACCTCCATTAGTACTTAGCGGCATAGGTTGCAGCTACGGGCTGCTTGCGCCCGATTATAGGCGGGCGATGATCTCGCTCCGCTTGAAGGTTCGGATGCCGAACCAGAGAATCACGGCATCCACGAGCCATAGGAAAAGCCCTATGGCCAGCACGGCCAGCACATTCAGGTACAGAACGCCGGCCAGTTGCCCGAAGACGAGCAGCACCACAGGGAGCACCACCAGGGAGCCCAGTTGAGAGGCGTCCTGGTAGGTGCTGACCTTCGATGAGACGAGAATCATCGTGCCCAGGCCCAGGCCGGCGGCCGCGGGCGCCAGCCAGAGCACCAGGGTCACCCACATGGCGCTGGGGAAGAAGAGACCGCCCATGACCTGCCAGGCACTGAGATTCACCACCAGCGCGTAGAGCAAGAAGGCGCTCAACCCCACCGCAAAAGCGGGAAGCCAGGAGGCCAGAAGCTTGCCCAGAAAAAGCTCCGTGTCGGTGGTCGGGGTGTGGAGCAACGCCTCCAGCGTCTTCCGCTCCTTTTCGCCCGCGAAGCTGCCAGCCGCGATGGTGCTGGCTACCATAACGGGGATGACGAGGAACATAGGGGCGAAGAAGTGCTCCAGCATGACCACCACGATGATCTGTGCCTCGTTATAGCCGGCGAAGCTCTCTCGCATCGACGCCGGCATCATCTCCAGGAAGCTGGCGAGATCCTCCATCTCTCCGCTGGCGGCCATCTGCGGGGCGAACAGACCCACCAGCGCCGGGAGTGCCACCACGAAGATCAGCGGCACAATCGCCATCGGCAGCATCATCGCTTTGCTCCGGGTCACCACCCTCAGGTCGCGCAAGGCCAGCGTGCGAAGCGTGCGCCAGTTGATGGCTACTATGCGGCCCGGTCGACCGCTGTCACTCATTCTCCCTCCTCGCCGACGGAGGCCTCGTGCAGAGCGAAGTAGACGTCCTCCAGGGTCGGTTCCTGGGGCGCTACTCGGTAGACGCGCCGCCCGGCGTTGACCAGCGCGGCGACCAGATCCGGCACGTTGTCCCTCTGTGGAAGCCAGAGCGAGAGGCCGTGCCCCTCTTCATCCCACGTCAGGTCACGGACCTCGGGGGGGAGGGGCACGCCAGTGAGGGGGCTGGGGTCCAGCTCAATCTCCAGGCGTATGCCCTGCCAGAGGTCGCGGGCCAACGTCGCGGGCTCGCCGAGGGCCACCAGACGCCCTTGCTCCATGACCGCCACGCGGTGACACAGGCGCTGTGCCTCCAGCAGATTATGGGTGCAGAGCACAAAGGTATGCCCACCCCTCCGGCTCAAGCGCGTGATCAACGCATGGACCTGGCGAGCAGCAACGGGATCGAGTCCCGCCGTCGGCTCGTCCAGGAAGATGAGCGAGGGACGGTGCAACAGGGCGCGTGCCAGAGCCAGCCGTTGCTTCATACCCTTGCTGTAGGCCCCGACCATCTCCCTCGCCCGGGTGTCCAGCTCGAAGTCCTCCAGCAGGTCTCCTACCCGGGCTCTTAGGTCAAGCTCGTCTACACCGTAAAGGCGTCCGTAGATCGTCAGGTTCTCCCACGCTGTGAGCTTCTCATCCAGCGACGGCGTCTCGGTCAGCACCCCAGTATGACGCCTCAGTGCCGGGCCTTCCTCTGTTGGATCGTAGCCCAGGACGCGGAGCCTGCCTCTGGTCGGTGCCAGTACGCCGTTCAGCATCCGGATAGTGGTGGTCTTTCCTGCCCCGTTGTGGCCCAGCAGCCCGAAGACCTCACCGTGGTGCACGCTTAGCGTGAGCTGATCGACGGCCACCGCGGTGTCATCCCGGTGGGGATCGTCGAAGCAGCGGGTCAGGCCTTCCGTATGCACGGCTATCGGGTCGCCTTGGTGAGAAGTCACTCGTCCCTCCAGTCTGAGATTATACACACAGCTGGCTTGAAGGCAACACCGATGGAGGGGACTATCCCGCCGTCAAGCCCTGGCAAGGTTGCTGCAGGAGCATAGGTCTTAGGCCCCTGGGGTTTTGTCGAACTGCGTGAAGACCCACAGAACGGTGCCAGCTAGGATACGACAGGACACTGCGCAGTTCCAACCGAAACCCCGGGTCCTCTTGTCGCCAAAACCCTAGCCCCTGGAGTTCCTGAGGGTGACCAGGCCTGGGGGCCTCTCAGTACAGGGCAATCGCATATGGACATCGCGCGCTCCTAGACCCCGTCTCGGGGTCGTCCTTCGGCGTGAATCCCCCCGACAGCTCTGCTCCCGTGCCCGCGACGCCCTTGAGGACGAGGGCTTTGAGCCTAAATGCGATTGCCCTGCCTCTCAGCATCTTGACACGTCACCTGCCGATGCTATCATGCCGGCTCGAATCCATTTGGCTCAGCCCCGTGGGGGGCACACAATCGGGAGATCCCTATGTCCACTAGGCCGTTCAGGCTTATCTTGCTTATTCTGTTGCTGTTGTCCCTTGTACCGGCATGCGCGCCCGCTCAGCGGACCGTGCCGGGTACCCCTGCCGAGTCCGCGCCGCTGCCGAGGTACAGGGCCCGGTGGCTGCCGCAAAAGCACGGGCCTCTCTTCTCCACCTCGGGCGCCTGTGCCAACTGTCACGCGGGCCTGGTCGACGAGGCTGGCAGCGACGTCTCCATCGACGCGGACTGGCGCGCTGCCATCATGGCCAACGCCTCGCGCGATCCCTACTGGCAGGCCTCGGTTCGCTCCGAGGTCCTCGACCATCCCGCGCTCGAGTCCGTCATTGAGGACAAATGTGCCAACTGTCACACGCCTATGGCCCGCTTCAGCGCCGCCGCCTCGGGCATCGAGAGCAGTCTCCTCGACGACGGCTTCCTGGACGTCAACCATCCCGATCACACCTTTGCCATCGACGGCGTTTCCTGCACCCTCTGTCACCAGATTGAGGAGCAGGGCCTCGGCGAGCCCGAGAGCTTCAGCGGCGGTTTCTCCATCGACACCGAGCGACCCCGGGGCCGGCGGCTGGCCTATGGCCCCTTCCCTCCGGCGCAGGGTCCTGGCGAAGTTATGCGGGGTTCCTCCGGCTATCGCCCTGTCAAGGGTCCCCAGACCGGCCAGTCGGAGCTATGCGCCACCTGCCACACCCTCTACACGCCCTACGTGGGCGAGGACGGGGAGGTCGCCGGCACCTTCCCGGAGCAGGTGCCCTATCTGGAGTGGCAGCACAGCGACTACGAGGGAACCCACGTCTGTCAGGACTGTCATATGCCCCCCGCCCAAGGCGCCGTGCGCCTCGCCAGTAGCGGCGGCGGGCCGCCGCGCAGTCCCTTCGCGCGGCACCGCTTCATCGGCGGCAACGTCTACGTCCTCAAGATGCTCTGGGCCTTCGGCCAGGAGCTCGACGTCACTGCCTCCAGCGACCATTTTGCCCGCAAGATCGAGCAGACCCTGGAGCAGCTCCAAACGAAAACCGCCGCACTGACCGTGGAGGAGGTCGACGTCGCCGGGTCCCACCTCCTCTTCGATGTCGATGTCCAAAGCCAGACGGGGCACAAGTTCCCCACCGGCTTTCCCGCCCGCAGGGCCTGGCTCCACGTCATCGTAGAGGATGGGGAGGGGAACACCATCTTCGAGTCTGGCGCCGTCAAACCAGATGGGTCCATCGCCGGCAACAAGAACGATGCCGATCCGGACGCCTATGAACCGCACTATCAGGAGATCACCGATGCCGATCAGGTCCAGATCTACGAGCCAATTCTGGAGGACGTCTCCGGCGAGGTGACCACTGGGCTGCTGCAGGCCAAGGGGTATCGGAAGGACAACCGGCTCCTGCCCTCGGGCTTTGATAAGATGACCGCCGGCCCGGACGTCGCCGTCTACGGCGCCGCCATAGACGATGATGACTTCCGGGCTGCCGGGGATACCGTCAGCTATCGGATCGATCTGTCTGGGTCCTCAGGGCCCTTCACGGTGACCGTCGAGTTCCTCTACCAGTCTATCGGCTACCGCTGGGCAGACAACCTGCGTGGGCAGGACGCGGTCGAGATCAAGCGCTTCGTCGACGCCTATGACGCCTTGGATAATGTACCAGTCGTCGTGGCCGAGACCACGGTCTCCGTGGAGCCCTAGCACCGTCTCACGTCTCCAGCGCCGACGCGGCCGAGCCGACGGGCCGGGTGTCGAATACGGCCAGGTCACGGTGCCTGGGCGGCCTCCGCCCGTCGACGCGCAGCGAAAGCCCACCGCGTGGTCCTGCCACGACGCGGGGTAGCGGTGGCGGCGCGCACAGCGGGCGTCCCGCAGCGTGGCGGTCCAAGAGCCACCCCGCTGCCCCCGGAACTTCCCCGAGTCCGGCCCCTGGGGATTCCTGGTGGGGGAGCGGGCGTAGTAGTCGGCGGCGTAGCGGTCGGCCACCCACTCCCATACGTTGCCGGCCATGTCGAACGCCCCGCACCAGCTGGCGCCCTCGGGATAGGTTCCCACCGGGGCCGTCTCAGCGTACCCGTCGTCGTAGGTGGTGTCCTTCCAGTCGTCGAAGGCGCAGTTGACGTCGCAGGTGTTCAAGCGTGAACCATCGAAGGTGTCGCCCCAGGGGTACACCGACCGATCCGGCCCCCGCGCAGCGTACTCCCATTCCGCCTCCGTGGGCAGGCGGGCGCCGACCCACGCGCAGTAGGTCTTGGCACCGTACCAGGAGATCATGACGGCGGGGTGCTCGGCGTATCCCTCTTTGGATTGGAACTGACCGTCCGCTTGTTCGATCAGGCAGTGCTCGCTTTCTAGATCGACCATCACGCCGGCCCACGTCAGGTCGCCCTCGGCTTCCTCGCTCTGAGCGTTCAAGAAGGCGGCGAACTGAGCGTTGGTCACCTCCGTCCGATCCATGCGGAACCCGTCGAGGGTCACCTCGTGCGCCGGCTGCTCGTCCTCGAACCAGTCCCGCCGGCAGTCGCCGTAGGCCTCGTTGCACAGTTGCAGGGCCCGGTCTACCTCTGCATCGGTGCTGCCCATCACGAAATCCCCGCCCGGGACGTGGATCATCACCATTCCGTCGGTGGAACGGGTATGCGTGGGCGGTGCTGTGGCCTCCGGCGTGGTCGTAGGTGGCTCTAGCACTCTCCCACAGCCGGTCATGGTAAGCGTGAACGTGACCATCGTGGCGACCAAAAGGGACTTCTCAATCCCTTCGAAACCGGTTGGTCGAATACGGTGGTCAAGGAGGTTCCACATGGCAGGTCTTCTTGGTCGGAGAGTCGGCCCCTGTTGAGACCGCATCGACAGAGAGGAAGCCGCGGGCAAGAAGACGTTACGTTGGTGTGACTGAGCTACTGGTGCCGCCGCGGACTGATCCAGACAAACAGAGCGTGATCCTCGCTGCAGGGGTTGATCGCATCGACGATTCCTTCGTGTTTCGCCTCCAGCGCATCACTGGTGGCGTAGTCATGGCCGATAGCCGTACCGGGCGCGACTCGGTCACCTACACAGAGGTCGCATCGCTCGGCATCAATCTTGAAAAGCACAGCGTTGGGCAGCCCACGTTCAGTGTCCATGACGACGGCGTCTCCTCCTCTAAGCTGTTGGACAGATGCTAACATCTTCAGGCTATCACGCCTATGTTAGGAGAGCTTTGCCAGAAGTTTAAGGGTTTGTTAAAAGCGTGGGGATCTGGGTTCAGGAAGGCCATCACACGATGGCCCTCCTGGCGTCTTGTTGCATTGTGGAACCTGCGGTTCTCTGTTCTGCCTTGTCCAGAAGAGCGGGCGGGTGAGGTTTGGCTGATCTGTCAGACCTGTGCAGAGTGCACAGGCCGTGGCTCATCTCGATCAGGCGGTGCTGCGCACCTTCTCTTTCATCAACCGCTTGGCCTTTCGCGCCGCCGCGACCTTGTCCCCAAGCTTCTCGTGAATGCGAATCCGGTAGGCGCCGTCCGCTATCAGGGACCTGAGATCCGCTATGGAGTTGAAGGGTCGGTGAAACTGGTTGTAGACGCTGCCCAGCTGGTGGTAGTGGTGCGCGTCGCTGCCGGCGACGACGGGAAGCCGGTACGTACGCGCAAAGATCTCGGTCCGCGCCCGAACCAGGGCGCCGTGGAAGTAGAGATCGCGCGCGTTCAACCCAACGGCGTCAAATCGTGGGTAGAGAGACGGGTCCACCCGGGACACCTCGCACGTGTTGCGAAAAGGGTGGGCGAAGATGGTGAGCGCCTCAAGGTCCTCCTGAATGTCGAGGAAGACCCGCGCCGGGCAGGTGCCCATGCCATTGATGGAGAGGCGCAGCCGCTCCCGATAGATCCTGATTGTGTCTCTGTCACTGACCACCAGAAGATGAGGACCCTCGCTGACCTCAACCTCGAGCCCGGGGAGCAGTCTAAGGCCCTGCGCCCGGTAGTGCGGCCCCACGTAGTCGAGTTCGCGGTCGAGCGCGCTATGCACCCGGTCGACGTTTTTGCAGTCCGAGTGATCGGTCAGCGCCAGCGCGTGGAGTCCAGATTTCCGAGCGGTCTCCAGTTTTCGCCGGAGGAAATCCATATCAAAGATGATCTTCTTGGACAAAGCGCCGTGAACGTGAAAGTCGATATTCATAGATGGCTTCCTGTGATCACGTTGAACTCAGCGTTAAGACTCAGAGGGGATAGCGAGAACCGACCACTATGACGCCCATGATGAGAATGACAGTGGCGCCCAGAAAGAGGATGTCCTTGGGTCCGATACGGAGCTGCTGCAGTCTCAGCTCCTTGACCTCCGGATGCTCCACGGCGTGTGTGAGGCCCCTGATTTCCAGGCTCTCACCCGACTAACTCTCCGACGATACCCGCTCCCAGCATGAAGAGCACAAAACCGGTGACCCGGGACAGAGCGGCTATCGCGGCCGTCAGGAGGACGATCCCGATCGGTGCGGCCTTGTTATGGTCTGTCGATCGTTCGACACGCGCACCCAGACGAAGAGGGCGTGCTCGTCCGCACTCCAGTTGACGGCCTCGACCACGCCTTTGCATCCTGCCTGCAGCGCCTCTCCTGTCGTGAAGTCCTGTCCGACCGTGGTCTTGGCGATGACGTGGTCGCCCACGGACAGGTTGCACTGGCTGGCGTTGATCTTGAACAGCTTAAGCTCGGGCAGTGCCGCTTTCGACGTTCTTCTCATGCGCAAACCTCCCACCGACATAGATGAATCCTCCTACAATAGCCGTGAAAGGAGCTACCGTGACTAAGCCGAGGCTCCCGACGATGGTCTTCAGGATCTCAGCTGCGACGTAGTTGGTGTTCAGCAGGTAGAGCGGCGGGATGCCCTGCGCTATGAAGACCATCAACAGCGCCATATACCCCGACGCATAGGCCATCAGCAGCGTGGTGACCATCGTACTCGTCATATTGCGCCCTACGTTGAACCCGGAGCCGATCAGCTCCCGGCGGGGCAGATCAGGGCGTTTCTCGATGACCTCGTTCATCGACGTCGAGACGTCGATGGCCACGTCCAGCACCGCGCCCGAGGCTCCAATGAAGATGGCTGCCAGGAACACCCGCGTCAGATTGAGGTGATCGAAGCCGGAATAGAGCAGCGTCTCCGAGAAGGGCTGGATCGCGCCGTGAAGGCGGAACGGCGGCAGGAGCAGCAGTGCCAGTCCAATCGTCAGCAGGATCCCCAGCAGGGACCCGACGAGCGCCACCAATGCTATCTTGTTCACGCCGGCGACGAGATAGAGAGTTGCCGCGGTGATGATGGTCACCACGCCCAGGGAGATCCAGACCGGGTCACGCCCCAGGAGAATGCTGGGCAAGAGCGCTTTCCACATGACCAAGACTGCGAACGCGAAGGAAAGCAGCGCTTTGACCCCTCCCCAGCCGGCGAAACTGATCAGCAGTGCAGCGAAGAGAACCACGAGAACCAGTTCGATCGTCAGCCGGTAGTGGTCGTAGGCCGTAGCCTGCAGGACGCGTCCATCCTCGACATCGTCCAGGACGAGGAAGGCCTGGTCGCCAACGCCGAACATCTTATCCGTCTCCATCTTGCCCAGCAGGGTGTTGGTGGCCGGCACCTCCTGGCCTTTATAGGCGCCCTCCAGGATTCTGACCTTGAGCACCTGCGTCCCTGTGCTGACGATGCCGAATTTCTGGATCTCCGTGTTGTCAACTTGCAGAATACGAGCGCGGGCGCGCTCCACGTCCTTGCCGAAGGCGCTCTCGTAGCCGCTGGGGAAGGCGATGAGGGCCGCCGAGATGAGGAGGATCACGAGGACAAGCGCGATATCTCGATTGAACGTCAGTCTGTTGAAGGGAGAAACCGACATTATGTCACCTTCTTCGGTACGTTACCTGATCGTGAGAAGGGCAAGATGGCCTATGCCGCCACATGCGCTAGGCCATCCTGCCACCATCAGCCTTGTCGGCTGCTGCTTACTCAGACGCCTTGGCCATCGCGCCACCGAACCCGGCGATGGACATCATCTTGGCGTGGACATCCGTGTTGTCGTAGTAGCCATTGAAGTGCTCAGCACCGACGCCAATGGCGGAGGTCTGAACAGGGATGCCGGTGTGCGAGTAGGAGGTCCAGGAGATGCCGGCCTTCTGGTTCAGCACGTGGGTGAGCTTCACCACGTAGGGCTCATACCCACCGTACAGCAGGTACTGGTAGTCGTCCTGAGAGCGTTCCTCCTCGCCCCGCATGCTGCGCTCGAAGCCCTGCTCCAGCAGATCGAGCTCGAGATCGGAGAGGACCATGCCGAGCTGCGCCTCGGCGTCATCGTCGCCTTCCTCGGCCTTGGCTTCGAGCTCGGCGCGCTCGTCATCCGTCAGGAACAGCAGGCCGAAGTGCTCCTCGACAACGGGCCAGGTGTCCTCGAAGCGGGCGTTGCCGGCCTCACGCCATTCGGCGACCTGGGCGTTGAACTGATCGTAGGAGATGCTCTGGCGCTGGATCTTGTCGAAGAAGGAGGAGTACTTGGTGCCGGCGAAGCCGATGCTCATACCGCCGGTCTCGTGGTCGCCGGTGACGACGATGAGCGTCTCGTCCGGGTGTTCCTGGTAGAATTCGTACGCCTCGGCGATGGCGTTGTCGAAGGCGATGGTGTCGTGAATCGCGGCAGCCGCGTCGTTGGCGTGGCAGGCCCAGTCGATCTTGCCGCCCTCGACCATGAGGAAGAAGCCATCGGGGTTGTCGAGGAGCTCAATGCCCTTGCGGGTCATGTCGACGACGGAGATGTCATTCTCCGGCACGTCATCGAGTGTGTAGTATAGGGCGTTGCCGCCAATCGTGTAGTCCGGTACGGCGAGGACCTTGCCCACACCGGGCTCCAGGGCCTCGAACGCCTTCTTGCCCTTGGCCACGGTGAAGCCGTTATCCTCGGCCATCTCGTAGATGTCAGGCTTCTCTGTCTTCTTGTCGCTGCTGGTGGTGGGCCGCTTCAGCGGGCCGCCGGCGAAGTAGTCGAAGTCGCTGGTGGCGAGCTGCTCGTCGATCTCGCGGTATTCGCCTCGCTTCGGCTGATGCGCGAAGAAGGACGCGCCCGTCGCGTGGTCGATGGACACCGTGGAGACAACGCCCACCTTCCAGCCGTTGGCCTTGGCGACCTCGGAGATGTTCTCAAAGGCGGTGGTGCCGCTGGCGTCCATGCCAACCACCCCGGAAGCGGTCTTCTGACCGGTGGCCAGCGCCGTGCCCGTGGATGCGGAGTCGGGGATGACGCTGGTCAGGTCGTAGGTGGTGTTCATCCCCTGGGCGGGGAAGGTGTTCATCAGCAGGTCGACGTCCTCCGGGCGATCCCCGGCGCGTGCGGTGGCGGCCAGGTAGAGCTCGGCGGCGTTGCGCTGCGCGACGGCCATGCCGTCGCCGATGAACAGGAAGACGTACTTTGCGTGCTTCTCAGGCTCGGGCGTTGGGGTGATCAGGATCTCTTTCTCGACCTCAACCTCTTTCTCGACGACCTTGGTCACCTCTTTTTCAACCTCAACCTCCCGGGTGACCTCAACCTCTTTCTCGACCTCAACAACCTCGGGCGTGGGCGCGGCACAGCCTGCCACGATCCCCAGGAGCACTATGATCAGGATCAAGCCCTTCAAGCGTTTATGCGCGACCATCATTTTCTCTTGCCTCCATTTGCATGTTTGCATGTTGGTGCTTTGTTTAGCATCATGTGGCTCGACAGAGCGAGATAGTTCGAAGGTATCCCTCCTGTGCGAAAGGGTTCTATGGACACATCTTTCTCGTAGCCCCTCGAGCGAACGAATACGAAACCGGTTGTCATATGTTGGTAGCGCGCACCATTGACACCGTATCACGATCTTGTTACTGACAGATTAGGAATGCATTAAGGCGGGTTTAGGGCTTTGTTAATGGCCCTTAACTCACTCGCTGCTATGTCTTCTGAAAGAGGCAGTCGAGCCCGTCCTAGGGACGGTGGCCTAGCAGGGCTCAGCTTGGCACCCGAGGGACGGTTGCGGGGCCTTCTTCCGGCAGCGCCATTGTTGAACGTGTCCTTAAAGCCGCCTTATTGCCCGCTTAACACATATCTGGTATTCTCTTTAGCGAGACAACTTCTAAACTGCAGAGAGGAGGTATCCTATGTCAACAACGACTGTTGCACTCATCGCCCATGACGGCAAGAAGGCCGACATGGTTGCCTTTGCCACGTTCAATCGAGAGAAGCTGCGCCAGTTCGACCTGATCGCCACCGGTACCACCGGAGGCTTGCTGATTGAGAAGGTCGGGTTGGAGATCCAGCGCATGCTGTCCGGGCCGCACGGCGGCGACGCCCAGATCGCTGCCCGCGTCGTGCAAGGGGAGGTCGACGCCGTCATCTTCCTGATCGATCCCCTGGACAAACACCCCCATGACCCGGACATCCAGACACTCCTGCGCGCCTGCAACGTGCACAACGTGCCCATCGCCACCAACCTGGCCACGGCCGACCTGATCATCTCCGCCGATTCGCTGTGATCGCCGGCCCGGCCCGCTCGATTTGGAGAAGACGAAAAGCTGTGGTAGGATGGGGGCAGGATGACCATTCCGCTACTGACCACCAAGCTGAACGTCCCACCGCCACGCCCGCACATGCTGTCGCGGCCACGCCTGATGCGGCGCCTGGATGGAGGGCTGCGCCTGGGTCATCGGTTGACACTCATCTCCGCCCCCGCCGGTTACGGCAAGACCACGCTGTTGAGCGAGTGGGCGAGGAAGCGAGAAGGCGACGAAGCGACAAGGCGAAGGAGCGAGGACGCGATTCAGCAAGACGGGGAATCGGCAGACGGGCGGTCGGTTGCCTGGCTCTCGCTTGGCGAGGAGGACAGCGATCTAGTTCGCTTCTGGACCTATCTGGTCGCGGCGCTGCAGCGGGTGGAGGCCCATCTCGGTGAGGGCATCGTGGATGCCCTCCGGTCTCCGCAGCGCCCCCCGGTCGAGGCTTTTCTCACCCCGCTGATCAACCAAGTAGCTGCCCTTCCGCGCGGCCTCGTCTTGGTGCTCGACGACTATCACCTCATTACCAACGGCGCGATCCACGAGGGGCTGGCGTTCCTGCTGGACCATCTGCCGGAGAATGCCCACTTGGCCGTCGCCACTCGTGCCGATCCTCCGCTGCCGCTGGCCCGCCTGCGCGGTCGAGGGCAGCTGACCGAGCTGCGCCAGGCCGACCTGCGCTTCACGCCTGAAGAGGCCGCCGCCTTCCTGGAGCGCGTCTTCGGGCTAGATCTTTCGCCCGAGGAGGTCGCGGCGTTGGAGGAGCGCACCGAGGGCTGGATCACCGGACTGCAGCTAGCCGCGCTCTCGATGCGGGGACAGGATGACGTTTCCGGCTTTGTGTCCGCCTTCACAGGCAGCCATCGTTACATCCTGGACTACCTGACCGAGGAGGTTCTGCGACGCCAGCCGGAGGACATCCGGCACTTCCTGCTACATACCTCCGTCCTGGATCGGTTGAGCGGTTCGCTTTGCGATGCCGTCTTGCGGGAGAGCGATAGGGCGACAAAGCGACAGAGCGATAGAGCGATAAGGCGACAAAGCGATAAGGCGGCAAGGCGAGAGGGCGATGAAGCGAGAAGGCGAGGAGGCGGCGGAGCGAATCGGCGAGGAGCCGGGCTGTCAAGTCGAGCTGTCGCTGACTCACAGGCTGTGCTGGAGCATCTTGAGGCGACTAATCTCTTCCTCGTGCCCCTGGATGAGCGGCGGGCGTGGTATCGATACCATCGTCTCTTTGCCGACCTGCTGCGCGCGCGGCTGGGGGAGCTCTACGCGCATCGCGTGCCCGAGCTGCACCGCCGGGCCAGCGCCTGGTACGAGCGCGAGGGTATGCTGGACGAGGCGATGAAGCACGTCATAGCGGCGGGCGACTTGGCGCGGGCGGCCCATATCGCCGCGAGCCACGGACGGTCGCTGCTTATGCGCGGCGAGCTGACCACCCTACTGCGCTGGATCGCGGCGTTGCCCGAGAGGGAGATCGAGACCAGCGCGCCGATCTGCGTCACCCACGCCTGGGCGCTGTTGCTGACCGGCCAGCTGGCGCACGTCGAGGCGCGCGTGCAGCGTGTGGAGCAGCTCGTTCCTGCCGACAGCCCGTTGCTGGGTGACGTCGCCGCCATTCGTGCCTACGTGGCCAGCCAGCGGGGTGACGTGCCGCGGACGGTTGACCTGGCGGAGCGGGCGTTGGAGAGGCTGCCCGCCTCGAAGCTGGGCGAGCGCGCCGTGGTCTTCTTCGTGTTGGGGGGCGCCCATCTCTTGCGGGGCGACGTCGCCGCGGCGGTGAACGCCTTCGGCCAAGCCGCCGATGTCGGTCAGGAGGGGGGTAACCTCCACCTGGCGCTACCGGCCCTCAACTCCCTTACCGCGATTCAGCTGGGCCAGGGGGAGCTGTGGGGAGCCAAAGCCACGGCGGAGGAGGCAATCGGGCTGGTCACCGGTCCCGATGGGCAGCCGCTGCCCATTGGCGCCGGGGCGGTGTCGGCGCTGGCCGAGCTGGCCTATGAGTGGAACGAGCTGGACGAAGCGCTGGTGTATGCCCGTCAGGGCGTGGAGCTGGCTCGGCTCTGGGGCAACCTCGATACGCTAGGTTTCGGCACCTTGACGTTGGCACAGGTGCTCCTGGCGATGGGGCGCCTGGACGAGGCCAGCGCCGCCCTGCGGGACGCGGGACGCCTCAGCCAGGAGGCGTCGCTGTTCCCCACGTTCCTCCCCGCGCTGCGGGCTGCCCAGGCGCGGTTTTGGTTGGAGGCGGGTGATCTCGCCGCGGCCGGCCAGTGGGCGCAGGGGGAGACGCCGGCGACAACGGGCCTCACAGACATGGAGAGGTCCCTGACCCTGGCGCAGGTCCATTGGGCCGTGGGTCGGCTCGACGAAGCTCTGGATGTCGCAACCGGGCTGCTGGAGATGGCTCGGATGCAGGGGCTGGAGGCCTGGCTGGTGCGCGGGATGGCGTTGGAAGCGCTGATCCTCCGGGCTCAAGGTCGAGAGGCACGGGCGCTGAACGCGCTGGTGGAGGCGCTGACGCTGGCCGAGCCTGGGGGGTACGTGCGCAGCTTCGTCGACCGCGGCCCGGCGCTGGCTGTGCTCCTGCAGGAGGCGGCCGCGCAGGGTGTCACTCCCGACTACGTGAACGATCTGCTGTCGGCCTTTGACGAGGACGTCGAGGTGCCGATGCGGAAGCAACCCCTCATAGAGCCACTCAGCGCTCGCGAGCTGGAAGTGCTGGGCCTGGTCGCCGAGGGGCTATCGAACCGCGAGGTGGGGCGGCGGCTCCACATCGCCGAGAGCACTGTTAAGTCCCACCTCAACGCTGTCTACGGCAAGCTGGCCGTCGACAACCGCACTCAGGCTGCGGCGAAGGGCCGTGCGCTGAAGCTCCTGTAGCCCTCTTCCGGTGCTTTGCACTTGTCGTTAGTGCGAGGCATCTGGTGCAGGTTCGAGTTGCCTCGCACCGATCCAACCCACAATCCAACCTCCGGTGGATGACGATCCAACCTCCTGCGTGGTATACTGCCTGCTGTAATGGATAGACGACGTCGCACGTCAAAGGAGGTTCTCGTGACGAAGGTCAGACAACTACCCGCACGGCAGCGCATCCGCAGGGCATTGCTCCTGGTATCGCTGCTGCTCTTCCCCATCACGCTTTACTACTTCTCGCCGGCCCTGATCATCCAGGGCGCCGCCGAGGGTGTCATCACCGGTAGCTTCATCGTCTTCGGGCTGATGTTCGTTTCCTCGCTCTTCCTGGGAAGGCTGTGGTGCGGCTGGGCCTGCCCGGCCGGCGCGCTGCAGGAGGTCGGGCAGCCCATCAACAATAAGCGCGCTCCGCGCAAGAGGCTGGACTGGATCAAGTGGTTGATCTGGATCCCCTGGATCGGCCTGATCGCGGTCATGGCCCTTCAGGCCGGGGGCTACCGGTCTGTTGATGCCTTCTTCCAGATCGACGGAGGTCTCACGCTGCTCCAGACGGAGCCGCCCTGGTTCATCGTCTACTACATCATCATTGCCCTCTTCCTGGGCCTGGCTTTGGCCTTCGGCCGGCGGGCCGGCTGCCACACCATCTGCTGGATGGCGCCCTTCATGGTTTTGGGGCGTAAGGTCCGCAATCTGTTCCGTTGGCCCGCGCTGCGCCTGGAGGCGGACGAGGAGGCCTGCATTGACTGCGGTCGCTGCACCCGGGACTGCCCTATGAGCCTGGAGGTGAACGAGATGGTCCACGCCGACACCATGGAGAACAGCGGGTGCATCCTCTGCGGCAACTGCGTGGACACGTGCCCCAAGGATGTGATTCACTACACCTTCAGCGCCGGTGAGTGAGGTGGTGGGATGACTGCGGCCTACTATGAGATCGAGGTCGAGGCCCATCTGGATCATGGCCGTTGGTCCCACTGGTTCGACGGGATGGAGGTTCGGGTCGACGAGGACGGGACGACGGTCCTATCGGGGTTGGTGGCCGACCAGTCGGCGCTCCACGGGTTGCTGGCAAAGGTGCGCGATCTGGGGTTGCCGCTGATCGCGGTGCGGCGGGTGGAAGAGAAAGGGACA
>CAYQZG010000086.1:0-16620 GCA_964421785.1 uncultured Anaerolineales bacterium | reverse complement strand
GAGGTGGTATTCCTGAACTTCCGGGGGCTTGGCCGGGTATCGCTGAGGGCTTCTTTTGCGTACGATTCTCCGGCGCGACTCGTGGACGTGGCACGGGCGCAGGGCTACACTATCTTCGCGGATGCGCTGGAGCTCTCAGAGTTGACCGTGGACTTCTTCACGGCCTTCGCTCCCACCGACGCCGACTTCCTGGCGTGGTTCGAGGACGCAGGCCTGACCCTTGAGGATTTCTTGGCGGACGGCGAGTTGCTCGACCGCGTGATCGGCTATCACCTGATGAAAGGCGCACGCACAGCTGACGACCTCAGCGCCTTTCCGTCGAGGGGATCAGCTTTCCCAAAAAATATCCCAAATTTGCCCCATTGACATATCGATGCCCATATAGTATGATACCACCACCAGTCAGTCAACGCTGGCTCGCGTTGCACCGTCGCCATAGCACCTTAACAAAACACACCATCCCCCTCCCCCATCGTCCATCGTCCATCGTCCGCCGTCCATCGCCCGCCCCCAATGTTTGTTCCTCAGAGAAAAAGAGTTTGCCGCCGCCGTCCGCCGCCGCCCACGTCGTCCGCCGTCGCCGTCCGCCGTCGCCGTCCGCCGTCCGCCGTCCGCCGTCCGCCGTCAGTCGTCCGCCGCAGTTGCGCAACACACGAAGGGCAGTTAGAATAGGGCTGCTGGCCGTCCAAGGGGCGCATTCAACACAACCACGGAGGACCCTATGATGCTGCGGGATCTGATACTGAACAACAGGAGCTACCGGCGCTTCCATCAAGACCAGGCCATCGACCTTGAGGTGCTGAAGGAGCTCGTCGACCTGGCCAGGCTGTCCGCGTCGGGGGCCAACAAGCAACCCCTCAAGTTCATGCTCTCGTGCGACGCCGACACCAATGCGTTGATCTTTCCCCACCTCGGCTGGGCCGGCTATCTCCGCGACTGGCCGGGACCGGCCCAGGGAGAGAGGCCGTCCGCCTACATCATCATCCTCGGGGACACCGAGATTCGCAAGTCCTTCGGCTGTGACCATGGCATTGCGGCCCAGAGCATCCTGCTGGGCGCTACGGAGAAGGGCCTGGGCGGCTGCATGATCGGTTCGGTGAAGAAGAAGGGGCTGCACGAGGCGCTGGAGATCCCCTCTCGCTACAAGATTCTTCTGGTCATAGCCCTGGGCAAGCCCAAGGAGACCGTGGTCATCGAGACGGTCGGGCCGGACGGGGACATCGAGTACTGGCGAGATGACGAGGACGTGCATCACGTCCCGAAGCGCCCCCTGGATGACGTCATCGTCGGTTAGGCGAGAGATGGGAGCAGCGACTATGGACGAGACACCCGCCATATTGATCGTGGACAGCAACCTCGGGTTCGCCATGATGCTCAAGGAGAGTCTGGAGCAGGACCAGGCCTACCAGGCCACCGTCGCGCAGGCTGGCGACGAGGCATTAGCCATCGCATCCGAGGAGTCGTTCGACCTGGCCATTGTAGATCTGGGGATCGAGACTGTCGACGACCTGGATGGCGAGGCAGTCGCTCGCCAACTCCGCCAGGGGCAGGCCGACCTCCGCCTGATGCTGATACCGCTTGAGGGCGAGGTCCTTCCGGAGGAGCTGGCCGATTTGAACGTCCAAGGGACCCTGCCCAAACCGTTCTTCCTCCCCGATCTACCCGACCTGCTTGACGCTGCGTTGACGAGGCCGCTAGGAGAACCGAGGGAACCCGCTCCCCCGCCGCAGGCGCCGGCCCCCAGGCTGAGCGGTGAGGAGCCCCGACCCGCGGTCGCCGTCGGCTCCCTCGACGTGTTGCACGAGTGCTCTCCCCAGGTCGTCCAGGAGCTGGAGGCCCTGGCACGAGAGGTCAACGCCGACGCGGTCTTGCTCATCCGCGGAGATGAGATACTCGGCAGCGTTGGCCGTCTGAAGACCACGGACCTGAACACGCTGGCCCACATCATCTCGCAAAGCTGCCAACTCTCCGGCCAGCTGGCGCAGGTTCTGGGGCGGGAGCAGCGACACCTCGAGCTGAGCGTCGAGGGCGACGAGCATACGCTCTATTCGCTGACGGTCGTCGAGGACATCCTTCTCTCGGCCGTCCTGCGCCCCGACGTCACGCTGGGCTTCCTCCGTCACCGGGCGAAGGCGACCGTAAGATGCCTGCACGACCTCGTGACCGGATAGCAATGAAGAAACCACACGCATCACGCATCACGCATCACGCTTTACGCATCACGCATCACGAATCACGCATCACGCATCACGAATCACGCATCACGCATCACGCATCACCCCTCCTGGGAGTTCTATGCCCGAACATAAGAGACTGGTCCTGATCGACGGCCACGCACTGGCCTATCGCGCTTACCACGCCCTGCCCGATGATCTCACAACGTCGAAGGGGGAGCTGACCAACGCGGTCTACGGGTTCACCTCGATGCTCCTCAAGGTGCTGCAGGACGAGCAACCCACCCACATCGCCGTGACCTTCGACAAAGGCCCCACTTTCCGCCACGAGGTGTACACGGAGTACAAGGCACACCGGGCCAAGATGCCTGATGAGCTCCGCACCCAGATGGACCGGGTGCGAAGGGTGGTCCAGACGCTCGACATCCCCATCTACGAGCAAGAGCGCTTTGAAGCGGACGACCTCCTCGGGACGCTGGCCAAGCAGGCAGGGGAGCAGGGGGTCGACACGCTGATTGTGACCGGCGACATGGATCTCCTCCAATTGGTCGACGAGCATACCCGGGTGCTGACGTCGCGTTGGCGCTTCTCCGACACGGTCATCTACGACGTCGAAGGGGTGGAAGAACGGTACGACGGTCTTGAGCCCGCCCAACTGGTGGATTACAAAGCCCTCATGGGCGATAAGTCCGACAATATCCCCGGCGTCTACGGCGTCGGCGAGAAGACGGCCACCAAGTTGCTCAAGAGATACCGGTCGCTGGACGACATCTACGCCCACCTGGAGGAGATCTCGACCCGCTTCCGGAACCGGTTGGAGGAGGGACGCGCGGAGGCGTTTCTCAGCCGCCGGCTGGCCAGAATCGTCCGCGACGCTCCGGTGACGCTCGACATCGAGGCCTGCCGGGTCAGAAGCTTTGACTACGACGACGTGCTGGATCTCTTCCACGAACTGGAGTTCAACACCCTCATCGACCGGCTTCCCCAGCCGCGCTCCCTCCAGCCACCGGGGGTGGCGCACCAGCTGAGTATGTTTGGGGACCAACGAGAGACGGGAGTCGTCGAGGCCCATGAAGCCCCGTCGACCGAGGACGACGTCGCGCAGTACGAGATCATCGCGGATGAGGAGGGACTCCGCCGTCTGGTCAAGCGTCTGGAGAGTGCGGCGATGCTGACCGTCGACACGGAGACGACCGATGTCGACCCCATGGCGGCCGAGCTGGTCGGCATAGGGCTCACGGACGGCGCTGAGCGGGGCTACTACGTTCCCGTCAGCGCCCCCCTCGGCGACCCGCAGCTGCCGCTGGAGACGACGCTCAAGGCCCTAGGGCCTCTGCTGCGCGATGCAGGCGTTCCCAAGCAGGGACACAACATCAAGTACGACCTCATTCTGTTGGAGCGACACGGCAGCAAGGTCGAGAATCCGGCCTTCGACACCATGATCGCCGAGTGGCTCATCGATCCCTCGTCCCAGAGCTTGGGCCTCAAGGACCTGGCCTGGACGCGGCTTCACGAACGGATGACGCCCATCACCGATCTGATCGGCACCGGCCGGGATCAACGGACGATGCGTCAGGTGCCGGTCAAGCGAGCCGCTCCCTACGCCTGCGCGGACGTCGATATGACCCATCGTCTGGGCTCGGTGCTGACGTCGGAGCTGAAGGAGAAGGAGCTCTGGTCGCTCTTCACCGAGATAGAGATGCCTCTGGTGCCGGTCCTGGCAGCGATGGAACAGGCCGGCGTCGGCTTCGACGTCGAACAGCTGGAGCGGATGTCAAGGAGACTGGCCGACGATCTCGCCAGGATCGAGGCCGAGATCCACCACGAGGTGGGCTATCCCTTCAACGTGAACTCCACCCAGCAGCTCTCCGACGCCCTGTTCAAGACCCTGGAGCTCCCCTCCCAGGGCGTGCGTCGCACCAAGACGGGCCACTACTCGACGGCCGCCGGCGTCCTGGAGCGGCTGCAGGACAAGCACGACGTGATCGACCTAGTTCTGGAGTACCGCTCCCTCTCGAAACTGAAGTCGACGTACGTCGACGCCCTTCCCCGCCTGGTCAACCCAGACACCGGACGGCTGCACACCTCGTACAACCAGACCGGCACGGTGACCGGGCGCCTCAGCTCCAGCGATCCCAACCTCCAGAACATCCCCATCCGCACCGAGCTCGGGCGCCACGTGCGGCGCGCCTTCGTCGCCGAGACGGGCTGGCAGCTCATCGCCGCCGACTACTCACAGGTGGAGCTGCGCGTGATGGCTCACGTCTCCGGCGACGAGGGTCTGCTGGGCGCCTTCGCCCGCGGCGAGGACATTCACGCCAGCACCGCCGCCGCGATCCTGGATGTCCCGCTGGAGGAGGTGACCTCCAACCAACGTCGGCTGGCGAAGACGGTCAACTTCGGGCTATCCTATGGGCAGACGGCCTATGGGCTGGCTCAGGCCACCGGGCTGACACAGCCGGAGGCGGAGGACTTCATCACCACGTACTTCGAGCGCTTCCCCGGGGTGCGCCGGTACATCGAACGCACCAAGGCGCTCGCCGCGCGCCAGGGCTACGTGGAAACGCTGCTGGGGAGGCGGCGCTACTTCCCGGAGCTTCAGCCGGGCAGCAAGGCCTCCCACTACGCGCGTCAGGCCGCCGAGCGCATGGCGATCAACGCCCCCATCCAGGGCACGGCCGCCGACATCATCAAGATCGCCATGATTCGCCTCCATCGTGAACTGCAGGAGCGGGGGCTGCGCTCTCGCATGATCCTCCAGGTGCACGACGAGCTGATCGTCGAAGCGCCAGAGGACGAAGTGAAGACCGTGACCACGTTGATGTGCGAGATTATGGAGAACGCCTTCCAGATCGACGCCCCCCTTGAGGTCGACCTCAAGGCCGGGCACAACTGGGAGGAGATGAACCCCAGCTGACGCGGGGATGCCGCTGCGCTTGGACGACGGACGATGGAAGAGGCAGACCTCCGGGTGGGGCGTCGGATGCCGCCAAGCCCGTCCCCGGGCCGCTTACAACCGCGGGCCGCGCAGGGTAGAGATCCCGGCGGCCTGGATAGATCTACACAACAAGGAGATAGAATGCCCGGATTGAAAGACGTGAAGGAAGCGCTGACGAACCTATCAGGATCGACTGACGTTGAGAAGCTGAAGGGGTTGGACGCTGTTATACTGTTCGACATCAAAGGCGAGCAGGGCGGACAATGGACGGTCGACATACGCGATGGCGCCATCAACGTCGAAGAAGGGGCGCCCGAGTCGCCCGACGTCACCGTCGAGGCTGCGGCCAAGGATCTGGTCGCTCTCTTCCAGGGTGAACTGAACCCCATGGCCGCCTTCATGCAGGGCCGCCTCAAGGTCAAGGGGGACATGTCGATCGCCATGCAGATGCAGAAGCTCTTCAGCTAGGGAAGTCTGCCCAGCTCTAAAAGGTCCTGTGACCCGGCGGGGAGGCAACACTGAACAAAGAACCTAAACTGGATCCGATGGCATGTAGGGCCGACTTTCCCATTCTGCAGCGGGAGATCCACGGCCACCCCTTGGCCTACCTCGACAACGCGGCGTCGACGCAGAAGCCAGAGGCGGTCATCACAGCCCTGTGCGACTTCTACCGGCATCGGTATGCCAACATCCATCGCGGCGTCCACACGCTGAGCGAGGAGGCCACGACCGCCTACGAGGCCGCCCGGGACAAGGTCGCGGCCTTCATCGGCGCTCCGGATCGTCGCGGCCTGATCTTCACCCGCAACGCCACGGAGGCCATCAACCTGGTGGCCTTCAGCTGGGGGCGGGCCCAGATCGCGGACGGCGACCGCATCGTCGTCACCGAGATGGAGCACCACAGCAACCTGGTGCCCTGGCAGCGCCTGGCGCGAGAGACCGGGGCCGATCTGGCCTACGTCTCCGTCACGGACGACGGGCACCTCGATCTGGCGTCGCTCGACCGACTGCTGCAGGGGCCGACCAAGCTGGTCGCCTTCATCCACATCTCCAACGTCCTCGGCACAGTGAACCCGGCGGAGGAGATCATCGCCCGCGCCCACAGCGCCGGCGCCCACGTGCTGATCGACGGCGCGCAGAGCGTGCCGCATCTGCCCATCGACGTCGCGGCCCTGGACCCCGATTTCTTCGTCTTCTCCGGACACAAGATGTGTGGCCCGACGGGCATCGGCGCTCTCTATGCCCGACCGGACCACCTGGCCTCCATGGCGCCCTTCTTCACCGGCGGGGGCATGATCCAGCGCGTCGAGCGACGGGAGGCGACCTGGGCCGACCTGCCCACCAAATTCGAGGCCGGCACGCCGGCCATCGCGGAGGCCGTGGGACTAGGGGCAGCGGTCGACTATCTGAGCACCCAGGGCATGGACGCCATCTGGGCCCACGAACGGACGCTGGCCGCCTACTGCCTGGAGAGGCTGAGGGAGGTGCCGCGGGTGCACGTGATCGGCCCGCCGGCGAACGACCGGAGCGGCGTCGTCGCTTTCACGGTCGAATCCGTCCACCCTCACGATCTGGCACAGATTCTCGACTCGGAGGGGGTGGCCATTCGCGCCGGGTACCACTGTGCCCATCCCCTCCACCAGCGCTTCAACCTGCCTCCCACGGCGCGGGCCAGCTTCTATCTCTACAACACAGAGGAGGAGGTGGACCGGCTGATCGCCGGCATTCGGAAGGCCCAGGACCTCCTGGCACCTGTCCGCTAGCCAACATAAAGACCGAAAGTAACACGTCAGTCTTGGGAGCAAGCTCGGAGCCCTCGTCCCGGGGGCGGCCCATGCAACAAGTCCCTGCCGTCGGGACGACGGCGCTCCAGACATCGCCTTTGAGACAGGCTCCTGCCTTAGAGCGCCCCCGGGGACGGGGGCTGAGAGCAGTCGGGGGCGAGGGCTGAGAGCAATCGCTCACAAAACTGAACTGATAGGAACGAAGAGGCGATCGTAGTGACGGCCTCAGCCGTTCACCCGTTCTTCCACTGAAGAAGGCGAGGAGACATGACGTCCAACCTGTATCGTGAGCACATACTCGACCACTACGGCCATCCTCGGAATGAGGGTGTTCTTGAGGACCCCGACATCTCCCACGAACGCGACAACCCGGTCTGCGGTGATGTGGTGCGGCTCGACATCAAGGTGGAGGACGGCAAGGTGAGCGAGGCGAGATTCACCGGCCAGGGCTGCGTGATCAGCATGGCATCGGCCTCGATGTTCACGGAGGAGATCCAGGGGAAGACCATCGCCGAGCTGAAGGCGATGAATGACCAGGATATGTTCGACATGCTCGGGGTCGAGCTGGGGCCATCGCGGGCCAACTGCGCGGTGCTCCCCCTGAGGGTGCTGCAGGAGGGTGTGGCTCGGTGGGAGGGTGAGGCCTGATAGACTGCACGCTGACTACGTCTGTTCCTTCACCATCTCAACCAGGCTGACGGGCAGACGATCTCGATTCTCTCGCGTCACAGTCAGGGACTCCAGGGCGCAGCCGGCAAGCCTATCTCGAGCCTGCGCCATCAACTCAGGTCGCACAACCAGGAGGGCCAGCGCGTACTCCCCGGCTCGCAACACCTCAAAAGCCCTCACCCACCCTCTCCCCCGCTCCACCTCCAGTGGACCGACCTCGTCGACCACCAATAGGTCGCAGGGGATCGCCCGGGACAAGACCGCGTTCCCCCAGCTCAGCGTCTGTGGGTTGAAGCGAAAACGCCCCTGGATCACGGCACCACCTCCGTCCGGAGCTTGAGTCAGGCGACGGCGACGGCCGCTGCTCACGTCGAGAACGTGGCGCACGCCTTGGCGCGCCAGGGTGACGATGCCCCCGCACCGGTACCCCTTCTCTTCTGCCAGCGCGACGGCCCGATGGCAGACGGTGCTCTTGCCCACACCTCGCCCGCCGGTCAGAACGATCAGACGCCCCATCCTACTCCTCGCGCCCCGGGATCGGACCAAAAGTGGACTCGATCTCCTCCGGCTCGAAGACCTCCAACATACATGCCCACCACGTCAAGTCGCCGGTCTTGCGATACTCCCACCAGAGGATATCGGGCCAGAAGGTGCGCCAACGCCACAGCGATGGAACTCGCTCCCAACCGTAGTCTCGCGCCAGGGCCGTGAAGTCGACGTAGTAACCGGGTGGAATCCGTTCGGCCAGAGCACCGCCTTCCACCTCGGCGCGCCCTCCCTCCTCTCGGGCGTTGAGGTCCCATGGCAAGACGCGGAGAGGCTCACCCAAGCTCCCATCCTGTTCGGCAGCGCGGAGAAAGACGCGCCAGTACGTTCCATTGCCGATGTCCTCCCGCACCAACAGGACCTTGCGCGCTTCGTGTGGCGTCGACGACACCTCTTCCCTGCCGTCGGGACGACGGCGCTCCAGATAGGGCTCCTGATTCAGCGCGAACGCGCGACCGCAAAGGTGCCAGCTCCTACGCGAGTGACCAGACGGCGGCTGATACGTAAGGGGCAGCCAGGCACTCTCCAGCTCGGCCAGGTAATCCCAGCCGGCTTCCTCCATGACGCGCCGACGTAGCGCGTTGAAACTGTCGTTCACCTGGTCCGAGAGCAACGGCGCTCCCTCTCCCATAAGCTCTGCGGTCGGCTCTGCCGCAAGCGGCCCGGGGACGGGCTTGGCGACGGTCACGCCCGGCAAGGCGATCAACTGCCGAGGCACGCCCTCAGCCGGCGTCGGCTGCACGACCTCGGCATAGAAGGAGGACTGCTGACGATCCCCGCCACCGCCCGCATTGGCCTCCTCAGCTCGCGCCACGACGCGAGGCGAGATAGCGGAATCCGTCCAGGCGATGTCGTCCAGCAAGCCCTCCGTGCTGTGAACCTCGTGAAACAGCGCCCACCCGGTCATGCTGGCCGCGACGAGATGGCTGCGCAGCTGGCCCCCCACCCCGCTTCGCGCGTAGACATAGAGCAGGCTCTTCCCATCGGGAGCCCATGCTGGTGCGTCACCCGTGCCGAAGAACTCCGTCCGCGTCTGATCAGCCGAGAGCGTCTCCCAATCAAACGCGGCCACCTGGACAGAGGTCTGGCTCTCAGGGCCGCTGACGTACGCCAGCCGCGAGCCATCGAGGGACCAGGCCGGTTTGTCCTCGTCCAGATCTGGGCTTTGGGTGATGCTGATCACCTCTTGATGATCCTGCAGGAGACGCAGGTAGATATCCTTGCTGCCCCCGCGCAACGAGGTGAAGGCCACCGCCTGGCCGTCTGGGGCCCAGGCAGGGGCGAAGTCGGCAGCCGGGTCTGTGGTCACAGGTTGGAGCTGCTTGCCGGTGGTGCTCATCCTGTAGACGTCGAGATTGCCGTCCCGGTACGTTTCAAAGGCGAGCCATTCTCCGTCGGGGGACCAACTGGGATTGCCGTCAAAGCTCGCGTGGTGCGTCAATCTGATCAGGGCACCGCTGACCAAGTCCAGGAGGTAGACGTCCCAGTTGCCAGCACGGTTCGAGGCAAAGGCAAGATAGTCACCGTCGGGAGACCAAGCCGGCGACCGATCCTCAGCAGCATGATGGGTAAGACGCACGAGCTGTCGAGTCTCCTGATTGAGCGCATAGACATCCGTATTGCCAGAACGCCGCAGGCTGAAAGCGATGGCCCCCCCGCTGCCCAGCGCCGTCGGCGTGGGGCCAGGGGTGGGGGTAGGTTCGGAGGCAGTCGTGGGGAGGGCCGGCAAGTGCATGGGGCTTACGATATCCGGCATTGTAGAAGCCCGATGAAGCGCGATCCCCAAAAGCACCAACAGCGTCAAGTGGCCAAGCGTCAACAGAAACAGTAATCGGAGGCTCCGCGGCGACAAGGTGACCGGTCGTCCAACCGTGTTCGGCGCTTGCAGCCAACGACAGGCGTAGACGAGGTGTCTCCACAGCCGCCTGAGCACGCCCCCACGTTTCTTCGCGGCCCCAGCCTCGCCTTCTTCTAAGCGAAGCGGCGCCCGCTCTTGCTCCCTGTCCGGCTCAACCATCTTGATGCTAGAGTATAACGTGGAGAGGATGCTTGTCAAGCCCCCGGCCATCGACTATACTTACGTACTGCGTAGGACGTGAAGCATGAGACCCGACAGGCTCCATCACGTCTTGCGCGCTACGTCTTTCGTCTTCAACCTTATCCGATGCTGACCGACCTTGAGGCGGAGAGGCAGCATCAGGCAGGAGGTCATGGCATGCCACATCGTATGAGACCGATCGACAGAGACTAATCTATGGCAAAGGTAACCCCGCTCCGCAAGCAGTACCTGGAGATCAAGTCAAAGCATCCCGACGCCATCGTCTTCTTCCAGCTGGGCGACTTCTACGAGACATTCGACGATGACGCAAAGATCGCCGCCGACGAACTGGACGTGGTCCTCACCTCCCGGCCGGTCGCCAAGAAGCAGCGCGTTCCGATGGCCGGCGTGCCATGCCACGCCATAGAGGGGTACGTCGCCCGCCTGATCGAGAAAGGCTACCGCGTGGCTATCGCCGACCAGGTGGATGACACCACCAGCAGCGGCCTCGTCGTGCGGCAGGTCAGCCGCGTCGTCACCCCGGGCACCGTCGTCGAGCCGGCGCTTCTGGAGGAAAAGCGATCCAACTACCTGGCCGCGGTCGTCACCCGGGAGAAACGCGCCGGGTTGGCCTACGTCGACATCACCACCGGCGAGTTCGTGACGACCGAGGTAGAGAGAGACGAGGTGGAACAAGAGCTGGCCCGCATCCAGCCGCGGGAGTGCCTGATTCCCGAGCAAGGACGGTGGGCAAAGGCGGACGATACAGAGCCAGAAGAGGAGGAGAACCATCTGACGCCCCATCTCAGCTGGCTAGGCTCGGGCACGCACGTCACGCCGCTGCAGACGTACCGCTTTGAGCTGGGAGCGGCCCGACAGGGACTCAAAGACCACTTCGATGTGGCGACACTGGACGGCTTCGGCTGCGCCGGCCAGCCGCTGGCGATCCGCGCTGCAGGCGCCATCCTGCATTACCTGCGTGAGACCCAAAGGAACGCACTGAAGCAGATCGTGAGCCTCAGCACCTACTCCACCACCCGCTTCATGCAGCTTGACGCGAACACGCGCCGCAACCTGGAGATCATGGAGACCATCCGCGACCGCAGTAAGCACGGGTCGCTGCTCGGTGTGCTCGACGACACACTCACCTCGATGGGGGGACGGCTGCTGAGATCACGGCTCGCCCAGCCGCTGCTCGACCGGCGGGACGTGGATGACCGCCTGGATAGGGTGCAAGCATTCTACACAGGGACGATTCTCCGAGGAAAGACGCGGGAGCTACTCAAGGATGTGCCCGACCTTGAACGGTTGACCAACCGTATTCTGGGGGGAACGGCCACGCCCCGCGACCTGGTAGGCGTGCGCAAAGCACTGGAGGCGGTGCCGAAACTCACCAAGGTGTTAGAGGAGGAAGGAAGCGAGAGGAAAGCGGGATCCCCGACAGCCGCTGACTTACCCGGCTCTGGCCGGGCCCGTGACCCAGCCGGCGCATGCCTGACGGCTCTCGCATCCGCCCTTGATCCGTGCGAGAACGTGGCGTCACTGATAGCATCGGCCATTGTGGACGATCCTCCAAGCAAGGTCTCCGGCGGAGGCGTGATTCGCCGTGGCTTCTCCGACGAGCTTGATGATCTACTCCGATCGGTGCACGAGGCACGGGAATGGCTCGCCAACCTGGAGAAACGTGAACAGAAAAGAACCGGCATCAAGAGCCTCAAGGTGGGTCACAACAAGGTCTACGGCTACTACATCGAAGTGACCAAAGCCAACATGGACGCCGTGCCCGACCACTACACCCGCAAGCAGACCCTGACGAACTCGGAACGATACATCATCCCTGAGTTGAAGGAGGTGGAGACGAGGATCCTGAGCGCCGAGGAGCGACAGTCGGAGGTGGAGGCGCGGTTGTTCAGCGAGGTCTGTCAACAGGTCGGGGCGAGAGCGCAGGCCCTGCTCGACACGGCCCGAACGCTGGCGCGGATTGACGTGGCATCGACGCTGGCCGAGGTCGCCATGAGCAATCGCTATGTGCGCCCGACGCTGACCGATGAGGACGTGCTGGAGATCGCCGCCGGGCGCCATCCCGTGGTCGAACAGATACAGAAAGATGAGCCCTTCACACCCAACGATCTGTACCTGAACAATGACGAGCGGATTCTGATCATCACCGGACCGAATATGGCCGGAAAGTCAGTCTACCTTCGCCAGGCGGCGCTCATCGTCCTGATGGCCCAAATCGGAAGCTTCGTACCCGCCGACGAGGCGCAGATCGGGATTGTGGATCGGGTCTTTACCCGCATCGGAGCACAAGACGAAGTAGCCTTCGGCCAATCGACCTTCATGGTGGAGATGGTGGAGACGGCCAACATCCTCAACCACGCCACGCCACGCAGCCTGCTGATCCTCGACGAGGTGGGGCGCGGCACGAGCACCTACGACGGCCTCTCCATCGCCTGGGCCGTGGTCGAGTACCTGCACAACCATCCCGGGCGGCGCGCCCGGACGCTCTTCGCCACCCACTATCACGAGCTGACGGAGATGGAGGAGCGGCTGCCGGCAGTGTGCAACTACAACTTGGCCGTCATCGAGGAAGGTAAGCAGGTCATCTTCCTGCACAAGATCGAACCTGGTGGGGCCGACCGCTCCTACGGGATCCATGTGGCGCAGTTGGCCGGTGTGCCGAAGCCTGTCCTCAACCGCGCCGAGGAGCTGCTGACCCAGCTGGAGAGCGGGGAATTCCGCCCCGGCACGGAGAAGCCGGAGCCGTTCCAGCCCGTGCTTTTCTCCGATGAGCACCCCATTGTAGAGGCTCTACAGGCGCTGGATATATCGGCTATGACCCCCCTGGAGGCGATCAACAAGCTCTATGAGTTGCAGGAGCAGGCGCAAGCATAAGAATTCACGCCCTGGATGCGCGCACCCAGGAGCAAGGGTTCTAGCGCCTCAGACCTGTCGGGTTTTGGATGACACCTTGCAGCACGTCATTTTGATCCCGCGGAAGCCGTTTTGAGTAGGTTGATACGCTGCACAGAAACCCGACAGGTCTAAAACTGCACACGCACGCACCAGAGCAATCGCATATGGACATCGTGCGCTCCTAGCCCCCGTCCCCACACCCCTGCTCCTAGCCCCCGTCCCCACACCCCTGCTCCTAGCCCCCGTCCCGGGGGCGTCCTTCGGCGTGAATGCCGCTTCGCTTACTGCGATTGCCCTTGCGCACGCACCGATCCTGGTTGACAATCAGCCCCTCCAAAGGTAGAATCGGCCTTTATGCGAGGATCTAATAACAAGCCTGTAGATCGCGATCGTCTCAGCGTGCTCCTGGCGGTACTTATGCTGGGCAACGTTCTATTTCAATTCATCGAGTTGCCAGGGCAAGTCTATCGGCTGCAGGCTTTGGGCTCCCCGCTTGAGATACACGCCTCCGAAACACTGCTGTTGATCACGCTTATGATCGGGCTGGCCTGCACCGGCACCAGCCTCGTCTTGCACGACCACCCACTGCTCATAGAGCATCCCGAGCGTTCTGCCGCCATCACCTGGATCTTACCGGGTGTGATGGCCGGCCTCTCGGGATACCTGCTATCCATGGCGCCCACGTTGTCCATCTGGTTTGGGGGGCTGATCGTGTTCGTGATCGCCATCGGGCTGACCGTCTCGGCCGAACACGCCGCGGTCCATCCCGACGCGCCGAACTACGCGGTGGCGCGGCTCGCCCTGAATGTGCTGGCCTACTTGATGGCCTTTGTGCTCTTCGTCATCATCTACCAGACCCGCACCCGGAGCCTGGTGACGGCGACGCTGACGCTCATCATAGCCACCATTCTAGCCCTCGACCTGTTGAGCGTCGCGGACGTTCAAATGAGGCGCCTCCTGCCCTTTGCCGGCATTGTCGGCCTGATCATCGGCGAAAGCACGTGGGCACTGAACTACTGGCTGATCAGCGCTTGGGTCGGCGGACTGCTGCTGCTGCTCATCTTCTATATCTGCGTCAACGTAGCTCACCAGCATCTTCTGGAGCGTCTAGGCATGCCCACCCTCGTCGAGTTCGCGGCCGTCACCGTCTCCGTGCTGCTCGTGGTCTTGCTCAAGGGGCCTTAACGTCACTCGGTTGCCTGACCGGCGTGGCAGTCATTCTGAGAACGGATCGATGAATTGAATTGAGAGGAGAAGCTGTGAATCAAAGAGAGACAACCATAGCGGACAAGCTACCCTCACGTCTCGTACGTTTGGAGGAGCTCGCCTATAACTTCTGGTGGAGTTGGCATCGCGAGGCCCGCGACCTGTTCAAGATGCTCGACTACACCCTGTGGCGCACCACCAGTCACAACCCGGTGCAGATCCTCTTGGAGATCTCGCCAGAGCGTCTGACAGAAGTAGCCTCCGACCCGCTGTTCTTGCGGCATTACGACGCCGTCATGATGGCGCTTGACGCCGACGTGAAAGACGGTCACCTCTGGTTCCCTAACAAGTACCCGGAGCTGACAGAACGGCCCGTGGCCTACTTCTCGGCCGAGTTTGGCCTCCACCGATCCCTACCCATTTACTCCGGTGGGCTCGGGGTCCTGGCAGGGGATCACGCTAAGGAAGCCAGCGATATCGGGCTGCCGTTTGTCGCTGTTGGCTTCCTCTACGAGATGGGCTACTTCGAGCAGCACATCACGCCCGACGGATGGCAGGAAGCCACCTATCCTCATTTCGAGCCGAAGGAAGTGGCCATCCGGCAGGCCCTGCGCGACGACGGCACCTGTCTGTTCGTGCCTGTCGACCTGAACGACCAGACTGTCCACCTCAAGATCTGGCACGTCGATGTCGGACGCGCCCATCTCTATCTTATGGACGCCGACAACGAGCGAAACGCCCCATGGGAACGTGAGCTCACCCGAAGGCTCTACGGCGGCGATCAGGAGATGCGCATCCAGCAGGAGATCGTCCTGGGCATCGGCGGCCTCCATGTCATCCAGGCGCTGGGGATCGAGCCCCTCGCCTACCACCTTAACGAGGGCCACTCCGCCTTTCTCGTGCTGGAGCGCGCACGTCAGTTGGTCGAAAGCGGGCAGTCGTTCGAAAAGGCCCGAGAGCAAGTGCAGGCCACGACTCTGTTCACGACGCATACACCAGTAGCTGCAGGCCACGACGTCTTCCACTTCCACCTGGTAGACAAGTACTTCCACGCCTACTGGCCAGAACTTGGCCTCAGCCGCGAGGAGTTCCTGGGCCTGGGACATCACGAGGGTGGTCGCCAGGGCTTCAACATGACCGCTCTGGCCATGCGCATGTGTGGTCAGCGCAACGGCGTCAGCGAACTCCACGGAGAGGTTTCGCGCCGTATGTGGACATCTCTCTGGCCCGACAAGGACGATAGCGATGTCCCCATCGACTTCGTCACCAACGGCATTCACGTGCCCTCCTGGATCGGAGGGGCGACGTACCGGCTCTATCGCAAACATCTCGGTCCAGATTGGATCAATAAGCACGACATCCCGGCGCTCTGGGAGCGGATCCTGGACGTGCCCGATGAAGAGCTGTGGGACGCCCACGTCCACTTGAAGGGCAAGCTGATGACCTTTATGCGCGAGCGCTCTCGCAGGCGGCGCATGGAGGGGGGGCTGACGCCGGAGCAGGTGCTCTGCTCAGGGACGTTCCTCGACCCCGACGCGCTCACCATCGGCTTTGCGCGACGCTTCCCCACCTACAAGCGAGCCACGCTGTTGTTCCACGATCTGGAACGGCTCAAGCGAATGCTCCACGATCGCTATCGGCCGGTGCAGTTCATTTTCTCCGGCAAGGCCCACCCAGCCGACGACGCCGGCAAACGGCTGCTTCAAGAGGTCTACAACACAGCCAAGGATCCCTCCACGGGAGGCCGTATCGCTTTCATCGAGGACTATGACATGCAGGTGGCGCGCTACCTGGTCCAGGGCGTGGACGTGTGGCTGAACACACCGCGGCGCCCCTATGAGGCCAGCGGCACCAGCGGCCAGAAGGTAGCGCTCAACGGGATTCCCAACTTGAGCGTCCTCGACGGTTGGTGGGCCGAGGGATACAATGGCGCCAACGGTTGGGCCATCAACAACGGCGGGCGCCATGACGATCCGGCAGGCCAGAACGCCGCCGATGCTGAAGCGCTGTACAGGCTTCTCGAGGACGAAGTAGCACCGTTATTCTACGACCGCGATGCCGACGACATACCTCGGGACTGGGTGCGGCTTATGAAAGAGGCGATCCGAACTGCTGTGCCCACCTTCTGCACGCGCCGCATGGTGAAGGAGTACACGGAGAAGTTCTACGTACCCGCGGCACGACGAACAGAGGAGTTGGAATAGGAACGGCGAAAGGGAAAAGACCGCCAGATCCAGAATAACACAGGCCCCGGATCTTCTATGAGACCGGGGCCTGATCATGTTTCATTCTTGTGAGCAAGCTCGGAGCCCCCGTCCCCACCACGACGGAGCGCCAGCATCTTGCTGG
>CAYQZG010000085.1:2362-16626 GCA_964421785.1 uncultured Anaerolineales bacterium | reverse complement strand
GACGGCAGCCTCACTGAGCGCTCGGTCACAGCGGAACAGTACGGGGCGTTTCTGACCGCAATTTTCGACGAGTGGGCGCAGCAGGATCTGGGCGCAGTCTCCGTCCAGATCTTTGACGTGGCGATCTCCGTGGCGCTTGACCGCTCGCCGGGCCTCTGCGTCTTCTCGAAGACCTGCGGCACCGCGATGGCGCTGGAGCACAACGGCGACCTCTACGCCTGCGATCACTTCGTCGACGCAAGACACCGCCTGGGCAACATCACCGAGACGCCGCTGGTTGAGCTGGTCGGGTCGGCAAAGCAGCGCGCCTTCGGCAACGCCAAAGCCGCTCTACCCACCGTCTGTGAGACCTGCGACGTGCGCTACCTCTGTCACGGCGGCTGTCCTAAAAACCGGTTGGTCACCATACCTGGCGAGCCGCCGCTCAATGTCCTCTGCGCAGGCTACAAAGCGTTCTTCCAACACATCGAACGCCCAGTGAACATCATCGCGCAGCAGATGCGCCAGCGCCGGTCGCTGCCTGCGATCCGCCGTCGGATGCAGCGGTATTTCGCTTCGTGGTCACAGAAAGACCTCAATAATCTCCAATTCCTTTGAGAAACTGAGGATTTGGCATAGATCAGTGTGGACAAAGATGGGATGCCATCCTATTCCCCCAAATAGGCAGTCCGCCTTCTTCCCAGAAGCATGGTATGGCTCCACTGAAAAAAGGTGCTCTGAGCCCCGTCTCGGGGCGACTAGGCGGTGCCCACCCGTGACCCGGGGACGGGCTCGCGAGCTTCTTTCAGGAGACCCGTGGTATGACGCCACTGAAGATACTACGGTTTGGTTAGATGAGCGCCCATTTTGGTTTAGGAGCCAATAACGAAACGAAAGTTGCGCAAATATGGTGAAAGTAAGCGAAAATTGCAAGTGATAGCACGGGATCCAAATAAGGAGAGATCGATGGAACGTACGCCCCCGCTCAGGTCATTGTTTGTCGCGCTGTGTGCGCTGGCCGTGCTGCTGCTGGCCTACCCCGTCGGCACCACCGCCAGCTCTTCCTCGCCCTTCGTCAGGGACCCGGTGAACGCCGCCTGGCGGCGCGCGCAGGAGTCGGGCGTCTATCGCTTCACCACGACGGTGGTGGAGACGACGCACCCGGCGCCGACCGTGGCCAATGTGGGGAGCACCAGCCGCGAGGAGCGCATGTACCTGGAGGGCGAGACGAATCTGCCCGAGAGCACGCTGCAGATGACCCTGTGGCGCAATGGGGGCAGCGTGATGAAGCTGCGCGACGGCGTGGAGCTGCGCATCGAGGGCGACCAGGCCTACGGTCGGGAGATCGGCGGGCTGTGGCAGGAGATCGACACGGATGGCGCCGCCTTTGCGCCAGGCAACGACCTCATGGCCTACCTGGTCGGCGCCAAGAACGTGCGCCAGGTGGGAAAGGAGCACCGCAGCGCCTCCGATTCGCGCGATGGTCCAGAAGCCCTGGGTGTGACGCGGTATGCCTTCGACTTCAACGGCGTGCAGGTCGCTGACCACATCCGCGCGCACCTGGAGGACCACCTCCGCACCCACGGGGACCTCCCGGCCGGTCTCCATCTCTCCTCGCCCGACCAGTTCCGCAATGCCATCGGCGACGGGGAGGTGTGGATCGACGGCGATGGGCTCCCGGTGCGGCTGAGCGTGCACATCACGTATCCCCAGCAGCAGAACGGCGATCGCCGGGAAGCGGACATCCAGACCGACTTCTCTGGCTTTGAGCGCCGGCAGTTCGCCGCCGACAGGCCCCTGGAACGCGCCAGCCGCGCGCTCGGCCTGCCGCGCAGCGCGGAGGAGGCGTCGCGTCTCCGTCAACAGGTCGGCCTGGCCCTGGGCACGCTGACACTCCTTGGCCTCGTCGTGGCCAACCGCCGCTCGAGGGCCGTCTACCTGACCTTCGTCGTGGTCATCATCGGCTCGATGATCGTCACGCCCCTGCTGCAGAGCCACCACGTCCACGCCTTCTCCCAGCGTATGGCGGCCGAGCGCACTGAGCATGAAGAGCGCCAAGCGGAGCAGCGGGAGGCGGAGGAGGCGCATGAGGTGCTGTATGGGTCGCACTGGGACCCGCATCGACCGGCGGGCGCCGCCACCCAGGGCCGCGCCCCGAGCGTGGCCGTCGACTCCCTGTCCGTCGTGCCGGTTCCCGTCTCGCCTGCGCAGCCCTCCGCCCAGGATCTCGCGTCCCGCACCGCCGCGCCCCTCAGGGCGACGAGCGACGGCGAGGAAGAGCCTGACCCCGAGAGCGACAATGACGGCGATGGCTTGACCTACGCACAGGAGGAGCGACTGGGCACCGACCCCGACGAGAAGGACACGGACGGCGACCAGATCACGGACGATGTGGAGGTGGCGGGCTTCTGGTACGCGGGGAAGCAGTGGTATCTCAACCCTCTCGAACCCGACACCAACAACGACGATCAACTGGACGGCATGGAATGCCCGCAGCAGATGCGTGAGGATGAGCATAGCCTCTCTCCTCACGGCATCTGCCAGGACAGCGATGAGGACGACATCCCGGACGCCTTCGACCGGGACAACGACGGCGACGGCGCCCCCGACCGGGTGGACCTCTCGGTTTACACGGTGATGGACAACGACGGCGCGCCCTTCGACGACGAGAGCCCGCTCCTGCTGCAGGTGGACGATCTGGAGGCGGGCACGCCGGCGTTCGTCGATTTCCAACTGCGGCCCGACAACGAGGACCACCTGTGGTACGCCATGAGCGTGCTCGACTGGCCCAGCGGCGATGAGCGGGCACAGATCCAGCGCCAGACGGGCAACGACGCCACCTTTGCCGACGTCCAGCAGGGTGACGAAACCCTGCCCGCCAACAGCGACGAGGGCGACATGCGCCTCGTCCCCATGCTGGAGGTCGAGATCCCATTCAAGGAGGGCCACTACGGCAACCTGCCGGTGAAGGAGAGCGCGCCACTCACCCGCACCGACGAGATCACGCTGGGGCAGTGGCTGGACACCAGCAAGCTCGACCCTTACGGGATTGCGGTGCGCCCCACGAACAACGACGGTGACCTGGCGGCCTACGTGCCGCTCAGCATGGTCCAGGACGAGACGGACGGCGACCGGGTGGCCTTCACGGGCCGCATGCTCTACTGGCCCTCCATCGCCGCCGGGGAGAGCAGCACCGGCACCCAAACCGCCGACTGGGGCCTGACGCATAAGGTGCGCGTCGTCTGGCTGGTGCAGATGCTGACCGACCGCCAGGATGAGGAGGGCGAGTGGGTGCTGGACGAGCTCCAGGTCGTGCGCGCCTACCCCGAGGCGTGGACCCTCACCGGCCTGAGCGTGCGCGAGGACCACGGCCTCGACGTGGCCATCACCTACGAGCATCCCGAACACGACAATGAGTTGCAATACGACGATCCACTCTGGGGGGTGGCCAGCGGGCTCGAGGCCAGCTTCGCCGTCGGGCGCGATCAGGACGACGATGGTCAGCGCGATATCACCATCGCGGAGATTGACGCGCGCTTCTCCATCACGAGCACGGCCACCATCACGGCTCGCTTCGGGATCTCCAACGCCGTCAAGCTGGAGACCAAGACGTACGCCTATCCGCACGAGGGCTTCATCGCGCACGTCTGCATGACGGAGACGCAGCAGGTCCTGAGCAGCACCTTCACGTCCCACGTCGACGCGGGCGCCGACGCGGTGACGCTGCTGTTCTCCCAGGAGCGTCGGGCCCGCCTCGCCAACCTGGACGCTGACGGCGACACGGTGGCCATGGATGGCAACCAGCTCACGGTCCAGCTCTCCCCCGACGACATCCCGCTGCAGACCGAGGCCTTCGTCAACTGGGCGCCCTTCCGCTACGTGGAGGACGCGTGGCGCGCCTATCCCATCGCCGAGTACATCGACAAGCTGGAGGTGCGTCTGAAGGACGTCTTCACCGAGTACGAGGACGAGCCCGACTACGAGGATATCCTGCTCGGCCAGCTCACCCTGGCCAAGTCCTACTACCTGATCCTCTACCGCGGGACGGGTGGCCCGGTGCAGTGGGGTCCGGACTTGGTGGGGCCCAGCGGCCCCATCCAGACGGACGCCGATCTGGCGGACCATCTGTCCGGGGACTGGATCCCGCAGGGCGGTGGGTGGATCGCCGCGAAGGGGGCCACGCTAGGCATCCAGATCTTCAATATTGGTGACAAGTTCTACGGCTACCGAGAGGAATTCCTGAAGTACAAGAGGGAGATCGCCGGGATCTATGCCACCATCGGGGGCTGGGTGCGCCACAAGAACATCTACACCTGGCCGACCCTCAGCAAGCTGGGAAAAGCCAAGTACATGTTCAGTGTGGGGGGCATCGTCATTCTGGCGGCCTTCTGCGTGGCGCTGTTTGCGTCCGTCTTCCTTCCAGAAAATGAGGCCCTCGACGTCGTCATGAAGACGCTCAACGTGGTCGGCAAGATTGTGGGCCTGGCCGCCACCATTGCGGGCGCCATCGACAAGGGTATGAAGGGCTTTCACGAGGCCATGGCGAAGCTCAAGGCCACGGGCAAGGGCGTCCCTGCCGCTGCCATCTTCCTCATCATCGTCTTCGCCTTTACCTGGGGGGTGTTCTTCTACCAGCTTCATAACTCGGGGGCCAGGGCCGGGAGCCTGGCCGCCAACGCCGCCTTCGCCAGCATGGTCGCCTCGTCCATCACCAGCATCATCCTGACGGCCATCAGCACCATCCCCGTCGTCGGCCAGATCATCGCCGCCCTGGTCTTCCTGATCGACGCCATCGCCATGTGGGCCTGCACGGCCCAGGATTCCGAGAACTGGTTCTGCGAGCACGGCGGCATCCAGGGGGTGATGAGCGAGGCTGTCCTGTGGACGATCTACAGCGCCAACGTCATGGTGCGTATGAACTGGTGGCAGCGGCTGGACATCGATGAGTTCGAGCAGCGCTTCGTCGATCCCGACAAGGGGCTGGCGGTGGGCAACGACGTGGTCATCGAGACCACACTGACAAACCACCTGTGGCTGATCGATTGGTCCGACACCAACTACGACTGGAAAGCCGGCGCCTACTGGTGGCAGTACAGCAAGGATACCCTCAGGTCGTCGACCTTCGACTACCAGCTGCACGATAGGAAGGAGGACATCCACGAGGGCCTCGAACGGGGCGACATTTCCGGCGACTGGGAGGGGTCGAGCGACGAAGCCGCCAGGCTGGTCGCCGCCGCCGAGACGACGGTGCCGCTGGAGCAGGCGGGCATCAACCAGACGCTCCGCCTCTATCTGGCGGAGGGCTATGCGCTTCCTACCCAGGAGTGCTGGGCCTTCTGGCTGCCAGGGACACCGCTGCTCATTCCCGTCTGCTACGTTCGCACCGTCAAGGACACCAGCCACGTCAACCTGGGACAGAGCATCGCCCACGATGTCTTCCCGCCCACGCTCGACGGATTCCACGACCTGGCCGAGAAGGAGGGTGGCTACGCGCTGGCCTGGAGCCTCGACAGCGACCCCTCCTTCCCGCGCCTCAAGGACGCCGACGGGGATGGATTGCGCAACATGGTGGACGACGGCGCTGACCCCGACGACCACGATTGGGACAGCGACAACGACGGCCTGTCCGACTTCTTCGAGCTGCAGCAGGGCAGCGACCCCCGCGACCCCGACAGCGACGACGATGGCCTGAACGACCGCGAGGAGGCCATCCTGACCACCGACCCCCTGCGGACGGACACCGACTACGACGGGCTGACGGATCAGGAGGAGGTCGATGGCTGGGAGTTCGTCTACGACTTCGCGCCGGACGGCAGCCAGCTGCGCACCTGGGTCACGTCCGACCCCCTCAGCATGGACCCGGACCTGGACCAGCTGACCGACTTCCAGGAGAAGACCTTTGGATTCCACCCGCAGGTCTGGTCCGATCCCCAGGTTTTGACACTCGACACACGCGCGCGCGAGGAGGATGCCCCACTGCTGCTGCTGCGGCTGGACGAGAAGGAGAACGCCAGCGCCTTCCGCGACGATTCCGGCTACGCCAACAACGGCATCTGCCCAAGCGGTGGCGGCGATAGCTGCCCGGCGGCCGGGCACTACGGCAGGTACGGGAACGCCGCCGAGTTTGACGGGACCGACGACGCCATCGAGGTGGCGCACGCCGATCGGTTGAGCGTGGAAGACGAGCTGACGCTGGCGGCCTGGGTCCGGCTGAGCGACCCGACCAGCAATCAGAGCGTCGTGGGCAGGTCGACCGGGGCGGATGGGTACCTCCTGGCGGTGAGCGGTGGCCGGCTGAGCGCGGAAATCTGGGACAGCGAGGGGACCCCCCATAGCGCTCAATGGGGCGCCGTCCCCGCCGAGACCTGGACCCATCTGGCGGTGACCTGGCAGAGCGGCGGGGACATGGTGGGCTACATCAACGGTGAGGAAGCTGGGCGAGTCGCTGCCAGCCCCAGGCCCATCGGTCTCAACACCGCTCCCCTGCGCATCGGCGTGGCTCCCTGGGATGTGACTGCCTCTGCCGTGGACGGGCGGATTGACGAGGTGCTCGTCTTTGACCGGGCGCTTACCCTCCAGGAGATCGAAGAGCTGACGGAGGGCCGCACCAACACCGCCGACTTCATCGTCCGCCCGGGCGATCCCCTCGCCTACCGGGCCAGCGTCAAGAACGAGCTCTTCAATCGCTACGCCCAGGGGTTGCTGAACGTGGACTGCCCCGTCGGCTCCGCGGAGATCCCGCCCGAGGACTTCATCCTCAACCCGCAGGAGCAGAAGGTGATGACCGGGACGGTGAGCGTGGCCGAGACGGCCGCCAGCGGGGTCTACAGCCTGACCCAGGAGGTGGACGCCATGATCACCGACTGGCGGGAGGCGTCGGACTACGCGGAGCTGCTCTACCACTTCACGGAGGCGACGCCCGCGTTCGAGGACAGCTCCGGCAGCCAGCCGCCGCGCCCGGGGGACTGCACGGCCTGCCCCACGTCGACCACGGGCCGCTACGGCAACGGGCTGCTCTTCGACGGCATCGACGACCACGTCACCAACGACAATGTGTCGCAGTACCTCAGCGGGGACATGCTCACCTTCGGCGCCTGGGTCTCCCCCACAAACGGCGGGGGCCAGGGCGCGATCCTGGCCTTTAACACCGATGGCGGCGGCAATCGCAACACGCTTCTCTTCGACGGCGCCACCGACCGGTTCCTCTACCGCGACGACGAGGTCGGAACCGTTTCCAGCCAGCATGCCTTCAGTAACCGCATGTGGTATCACGTTATGGTCGTCATCGATCCGGATGACAACGGGGCGCTGTACGTCAATGGACAGACGGAGGCCTCGTTCACGAGCGGCGTGCGACCAGCCGCCGATGGTACCTTCAGTGTGGGCCAGGAATGGGACGGCGGCAGCACCAGCGAGCATTTCTCAGGTCGCATCGACGAGGTGGTGGTCCTCAACCGGGTGCTCTCCGAAGATGCGGTGAAGGCCTACTACAGCGCTCCCGTCTTCGAGCTGCCGCTGGACGAACCCGCAGGCGCGGATCGCTTTGAAGATGCGTCCGGCTTTGGGAACGACGCCATCTGCGACGGGGGCGCTTGCCCCAGGGCCGGCGAGGGCGGCATCACCAGAGACAGCGAGGCGCTGCTCTTCTCTGGGGACGATTATGTGTCGGTGGACGGGTCCGGCATCCTGGACCTGCAGGGCGGCGACTTCACCCTGTCCGCGTGGGTCTATCCCGAGGGCGGGCCATCCAACGCCGCCTGCCCTTTCTGGGCCGAGTACTGGAACCACGAGGAGTATGACGGGACGTGGGGTTACCGGAAGGTGTTTAGCCGCTGCGAGGATTGGCCGGTTGACCACTACTGGGGAGACGGCGGGCCGGGCCACGGCGTGAACGAGACGGATTTCTGGGCCCGCTGGATCGGCGATTTCACCTTCGCGGAGGGGGACTACACCTTCCGCCCGCGCTCCTGCGGGAGCATCTCGGTTCGCCTGGACGGTGAGCTCGTCTCAGGCGGTCAGCCGGTGCACGTCACGGAGGGCAAACACCGGCTGTATGTCTCCTACACCGACCATGAAGGCGACTCCTGCGTCAGCTTCGACTGGTCCCCGGCGCCGGCCTTCCAGCCCCAGGGCATCCTGGGCGCCCGGGACGACGCGGCCTATGGGACCTACGATTACCCCACCATCGAGCGGGTGGGCAGCAGCGAGCTGCGCGTCGGCTTCAGCAGCGACAGCGAGACCGTCGAGCTGACCACCGACGCGAGCGCGCTGCGCACCAACCGCTGGAACCACGTCGTCGCCACGTACGACGGGGAGTACTACGAGGTCTACGTCAACGGGGAGGAGGTGGGCGAGACCCTGGCCGACAGCGACCCTGTCTCTCACGACGATTTCCAGATCGGGCGCACCGGCGGTCGGCCCTCCCTGCGGCTGAAGCACCTGAAGGTCCTCGAGGAGACGGATGCCGCGGAGTGCACGATGTGGTGCTGCGATCACGCCGGCGAGTACCTGATAGAGGTCCGTGAGGACGGTGGAGCCTGGACGCCGGTGTGGCAGGAGGACTGTCTGAGCGACAAGGCAGAGGCCGATCCCCTCTACTGCCTGGAGTGCAAGGCAGACATCGGTATCGGGAGAACGTTCGCCGATCACGCCGAGATCCGGGTGTTTGAGGACGATGAGGTTCAAGAGACTTGTCACTACTTCAGCGACGGCAATGATGCCCCGATGCCAGACCCCTCCATGAGCTACTACGGCGTCAGCGATCTGCTGGGCACCTACCGCTTCGACAACGACGACCCCGCGATGCAGGATCACGCTCAGCGCTTCCGCAGCGATCGGGGTAGTGGATTCATTGATGAGGTGGCGGTCACGTGGGACTACACCAACACCGCCCCCTTCCGCGGCAAGATGGACCAGGTCGCCATCTATCGGCGCGCCTTCGATCAATACGACGTCAAGGATCTCTACGACGCGGGCACCACCGTGCTGCACATGCCGCTGGACGATCCGCCCGGGGCCAAGGAGTTCGCCGACGCGCTGGGCCAGGCCACGGGCACATGTGTCGGCGCTCACTGTCCCACGGTAGGCGTCCCCGGCCGGGACAACTTCGCGCTCCGCTTCGACGGCGTGGAAGACGTGGTGGAGGTCGCCAACGCCAACACGGACGATCTCCAGGAGCTGACCCTTGCCGCCTGGGTCAAGCCCCTCTCCCTGCCCAACGGGGACATCATGCGCTTCGTCACCATCGAGAACGAGAAGGCGGTGCTGCGCTACGACGGGGTTCAGGGGCCGCGCCAGCTGCACTTCTATATGACCATCGACGGCGCGCTCCACAGCCTCCGCGTCGACAATGCGCTGCAGGAGAACACGTGGCATCACGTCGCCGGCACCTACGACGGCGAGCTGATGACGCTGTACCTGGACGGCAGCCTGGCGGTCACGCGGACCGTCACCGGCACCGTCGGCGGCGGCGATACCGTCCTGCTGAGCCATCCCAGCGAGGCCCTGGACGGCCTGCTGGACGAGGTGATCGTCTACCGGCGGGCGCTGAGTGCGAGCGAGATTGAGATGCTCTTTGAGTCGCCCCCCGAGATGCTCCTCACATTGGACGAGCCGGACGGTACCACGTTCAAGGATGAGTCGGGCAACGGCCATGACGGATTCTGCACATCTGAGGATCGCTGCCCGGATGCCGGCGTCAAGGGGCAGCTGGGGCTGGCCGCCAGCTTCGACGGCGCCGACGACAAGATCGAGGTCCCCGACAGCGACGACTTGGACCCCGGCGATGAGCTGACACTGGTGGCCTGGGTGAAGCTCACCGACGCCGACCTGGAGCAGAAGCTGGTCGGGAAGACGAATGGTGGTACGCCCGACCAAGGCTACGTGATGGGCGTCAAGGACGGCCAGTTGACCGCCAGGGTCTGGGACAGTGGCGGGGACGCGTACGGCGGCCAGTGGGGCGCGGTGGCGCCCGGTTACTGGACGTTCCTGGCGATGACGTGGAGGACGGACGGCGAGATGGTCGGCTACATCAACGGCGAGGTCGTGAGCCGCACCGTCGCCAGCGATAACCCCATCGGCGCGACCGGCAGCGGTCCACTGCGCATCGGGGTGGCCCCCTGGAACACGAATCTCCATCCCGCCAACGGGCGCGTCGACCACGTGACGCTCTACCGCCGGGCGCTCTCGCCGCGCGAGATGCGCGCCCTTTTCCGCCTCCAGGCGAAGTGGGTCGAGGAGCGCCAGACCACCCGCATCACGGTCGATGCCGACCCACCCTCCTCCACGCTGGTGTCGTCAGATACCTATCGACTGAACCAGGATGTGGTCCTGCTCGTCAGCGCCAAGGATGCCACCTCCCACGTCACGATGGTCGAGCTGGGCGTGAGCAGCGATGACGGCGGTAGCTACACCTGGCAGACCGCGCCCCGCTGTGAGGACGCCTCGCCTACAGAGAACGCCGCCTGGTGCCCCACCTTCGACCCCACCGTAGGCGAGGGGCGCTACTTGCTTCAGACCCGCGCCACCGACGCTGTGGGGAACAGGGAGACTCCCACAGAGGTGTACACGTTCCTGGTGGACGCCACACCGCCGAAACCCGGCACCCACCTAGCCGTCGGGACGACGGCGCTCCAGAGCCCCTACGGCGACGGGGACGTGATCAAGGCCACGCGCCTGCCCACCGACACCTGGCTCGTGCCGCTGGCAGGGCCAGTCTTCGATCCCGACATTGCGGGCACGACGGAGGACGGGAGCGGCCCCACGGGGGCCAGCGTGCGGCTGACCGCCAGCGCCCATCCCACGGACACGCTGACGCCCCGGGAGGCGTCGATCACTGCGCTGGGGGCCGACGGCGACTGGTCCGTCGACTTCCCGCTGCCCTACGCCGACGCCACCGGCTGGTACACGCTCTCCGCCCAGGCGATCGACGCGGTGGGCAACGTGAGGCCGTTCGTCGATCTGGCCCAGATCGGCATCGACACCGCGCCGCCTGTGGCCAGCCTCGATCCGGTCCCCAGCCCGGTCACCGCCACCATCACCACCACCCTGACCCTCACCGGGCTCGTGACCGAGACCGGCGTCGTCAGCGCGGGCATCTCGCACCTCGACATCGGGTTCGTGCCCGCGGAGCTGACCTACGTGCCGACGCACACGGTAGCGTTGTATCGCCTCGACGAACCCTCTGGGGCGACCAGCTTCGCCGATGAATCCAACAATCAGCTGACGGCGACCTGCGTCGGGGAATCGTGTCCCTCCGCCGGTGACGACGGCGCCGTCAATCAGGCGATCCACTTCGGGAATAGCGACATCCTCACGGTCACGCAGGGCGCGGGCTTCGCCGATCTGCTTCCCGAGCGCGAGTTGAGTGTGGTAGCCTGGGTCAAGGTGACCAACTATGCCTCGCCCGAGGGGTACGTCTCCGCCATCCAGGACGACGGCTCTCTCCAGAAGGGCTGGGCGATCGGGCAACGGGACACAGATCTTCGCAGGTTCTTCTTCGCCCTCTCGGCGGAGGGCGCCGACGACGGGGATGGCGTCCTCACCTACCTGGAGACGCCGGATCTCGGACCGCACCCCGGTCGCTGGTATCACGTGGCCGCCACCTACGACGGCGCCACGATGCGCCTCTACGTCGACGGCGAGCTGCAAGCCGAGGATGACAGCTCCCAGTCAGGCGACATCAACTACCCGGACGATGGATGGTTTGCCATCGGCGCGCTCAAGGACGACAATCAGAGCGACAGCCACCACGGCTACCTGGATGAGGTGGCCGTCTTCGACCATGTGTTGAGCGCGAGCCAGATCCGCGCCCTTGCCGGAGCGGGAGGGAGAGGCGCGGGGGAGGGAGGCGCCGGGGAGAACGTGCTGCCGTGGGACGACGCCGCCCTGGCGAGCTCGGGACCGGGCGTGATCGATACCACCTGGAGCTACGACCTGGGCCAAATGTTTGATGGCATCTACCAGATCAACCTGCGCCCGGCCGACGTCTTCGACAACGTCTCCCCCGAGCCGGATTGGGACACGGGGTGGGACGGCGAGATCGACGTCCGCGCGCCGCGTGCGGCAACCTCGGCGAGAGAGGAGCAATCCGACTTCCTCGTCAGGACCACGTACACCTGCTGGGCCCAGGACTTCAACCTGATTTGGGAGTCGGAGGCCCATCCGGCGTACAACTTCGCCTGCCCCTGCCAGCAGCTGGCCCCTCACGCCACGGTCTACACGCCCACCTACTACCACGAGGCCTCCCTCTGGTACCACGACACCATCAGCGACAGCAACCGGCTCTACGAGCTCGAGGCCAGTTGCACGGTGCCCGGGCTGTCACTGGGGGTGCAGGATATCAACACACGGGCGTGCGACGCCCACGGTCACTGCACGCCGGGCACGTACACGCGGCAGACAGTCGATCTGCCGTTCATGAACTTTGGCTCGGCGGTCGTGACCCCCACGCACGATACGGTGATCACCAGCACAGCGCCCTACACGATCTCCGGCCGGGCAGCCGCCCACGCCGGTCTGCAATCCGTGAAGGTTCTGGTGGACGGGCTGGAGGAGGACACGCACAGCTGGACGTGCTCTAGCGTGACCGCTGCTGATTGGGCCTCCGTCTGGCTGACGCCGACGGAGGGCGTCCACGTGCTCAATTCCAAGGCCGTGGACTGCCACGATGACCCGCAGCCCCTGGATTACCCCGTCAAGGTGATCGTGGACGTCACGCCACCCACTCTGTCCATCGCCCCCACGGTCCTGACCACCACCCACCGGCTGAGCCAGGGCCGGGTCGGGCTCTCCGGCACCGTCAGCGACACGAATGGGATCCGCGCCGTGCAGGTCAGCGTCGACGGGAGCCCCTGGCAGGACGCCTCGCACTACGGAGGGGCCTGGCAGTTCGACTGGGCTCTGGGCTATGAGCCTGCTGGCGAGCCGTTCACCGTCACCGCCCGCGCCACCGACATCGCCGGGCACACCGCGCGCGTGACCGAGACCGTCACCGTCGATCTGCAGCGGCCGAACCCGATCACGCTCACCCTGTCCACCGGCGGGTCGGTCATCACGCCCAGCACGACGCTCACCACGCCCATTCCGCTCGACCTCGATCTCACCTGGGTCACGTCCACCCAGCGCACCGACCTCACCTACGACGCCACGTGGACGGTCCACACGGCCGGGACGAACCACATCCCGGATCCCAACAATCCGATCTCCTGCACCGGCCCCTTCAGCTCGACCTACCAGGCGCAGGAACCGCAGCGCATCGTCCCCCGTGTGACCAGCCGCCTGGACAGCGGCAACACGCAGGTCGACGCGTGGGGCAGCGTCTACGTCGACAGCCAGCTCACCCCCGACTACATCACCCTGCAGACCGCCTGGGGCGAGCGCCGCCCCTACCTCGGCTGGATGGACAGCGGCTGTACCCAGATGGGCATCGACCGCCGCGCCAACCGCAATGCCCCGGGCAGCGCCGCCATCGACGACGAGATGGCGCTCTACGTCACCTGGGACGCCGAGGCCCTCCGCCTCGCCTGGACCGGCGCCAACTGGGACTACGCCGGGGACCTCTTCATCTACCTCGATACGGTGGCCGGCGGCACCGCCAAGGCCCTCAACCCCTTCGGAGAATCAGGGGGGTTCTCCATCGACTTCTCCTCCTTGGATCTGGGTGAAATAGCCGAGAACGGCCCGGGCGACCTGTTCGACGCCGAGTCCCTCATCTGGATCGAGGACAGCGACACCGCCCACCTCTTGAAATGGAACGTGGACGAGTGGGAGACTGAGACGGAGTTGCTCCCACCCGACCAATACCGCTTCGACGAGGGGCTGCACGATGGGCACACCGACCTGTACCTGCCCTTCGATGACCTGGGCATCGACGATCCTGCCAGCACGCCTCTGGCCCTGGTCGCCCTCGCCGTTGAGGACGAAGCGGAGGGCTCGCTGGAGGGGCTGAAGGTGTGGGGCACGATGCCCCCGGGGAACCCCATTAACAGTGGGCGCGGGGTGGAGACGCTCGACTTCGCCCCCCCCACCCTGACCCTCCCCCTGACCCAGGTATACCTCTGGCCCACTCTCGGGACAGGGGTCTGCCCGAACGCGCCGTTCGGGGACGCGGACGTGCACGTCGGCATCTCCGCGGAGCCGCCCGGCTCGACCTACGGCTTCATGCAGAGCGATCTCTTCTGGCTATGGGACGAACTGAGCGAGTACCTGACGCTGGACGATCTGGACGTCACCCTGCCCGCTCCGACCAGTTCCGATTGGCCAGCGTACGTGGCAGAGCTGCAGCA
>CAYQZG010000085.1:0-2262 GCA_964421785.1 uncultured Anaerolineales bacterium | reverse complement strand
CTGCAGCAGGACCTGAACGACATGCGCGACCTGGGATCTACCGAGTCGTTCACCTTCATGGACGTCGACCATCCCAAGGTGGGCCAGGGCGACCGCATCACCTACACCCTCGACTACGTCAACCGTGGCACGGAGACGGCGACGGACGTCAGCGTCCACGCCATGGCCCTCTTCGCCCTCAGCTTCGGCAGCAGCTTCACCCAGTCCGTCTCGCTGGGCGACATTGAGCCTGGCGAGACCGGGCGAGCCACCTTCCAGGGGCAGATCGATCTCTCGCGCTACGACGAGTGCCTAGCGCTAAATCCGTACGACAGCTGTCTGGCTACACTCCCGTCTGAGTACGCAGGGGTATGCGATGAGCTCGCCGACTGGGACACATACTGCGAGCCCTTCCGAGACCGGGCCGCCCTGGTGGGCCTGGTCATCGACAGCGCCCACGGCCTGCCCAACCCCCTCGACTACCTCTGGGCCGTCCACGGGGTGGACAGCGAGCCCCCGGAGTCCTTCGGCATCGAGCAGCCCGAGCTGTTCGTCAGCCCGGGGGTGAACACGTTCCGCGGGTACGCGGTTGATGAGTCCGGGGTGCCTCAGATAGGGTTCGATCCCGCGGGCGGGACGCCGTGCCTGGATCCCACGCCGATGGACGGCGTCTGGTCGTGCCAGTGGGACGCCCAGGTAGCCAACGGCGGGACGCCGCCGGACGACGGCCACGTATTCGCTCTGCAACTGCAGGCGACGGACAGCTACGGGCAGGCAAGTGCTTGGAGCGACCCACGCGATTTCGTCGTGGACGCCGTCCCGCCGACGGTCGCCTTCTCGGCCGAGACCAGCGCGGCCTACAGCGACACCGTCGTCGGCGAATCCCGTCTCACCTTCCGCGGGGTGATCAGCGACAATCGCGGCGTGGCGGATGTGACCGTCTGCCTGAAGGATGAGGGCGGCGACGAGACCTGCGGATCCGCGACCGTACAGGGAGCGGAGGACACCGGAAACTGGTCCTACATCTCAAGGGACCTCGTCGACCAGGACGGCGTCGGCTACACCGTGACCGCCATCGGCACGGATCTGGTGGGGCAGCAGAGCGCCCCCGTCTCCCTCACCTTCGAGATCGACAACGTGGCGCCGTCGCTGGAGGTGACGAAGACGGTGGCGATGACCATCACCACGCACAACCGACCGCCGGTCGAGGTGCTGGCCGGCACGGCGCAGGACGGCGGGCGGATCGTCCAGATGTACGCCTTCGTCAGAACGCCGCAGGGCGACCTCTCCAGCCGCCAGGTCGGCCGCGGCAACCCCAGCGAGGATTGGTGGTTCGACCTTGAGCCCGAAGAGACGGGGGACTACAAGATCTGGATCAACGCTATCGACGCCGGGGAGAACACCAATCAGGTGGGGGCTTTCAACGTGCACATCGTGGCCGGGCCGATCGCCGACGCTGGCGCGGACCAGAGCGCCAACTCGACCGGTCTGGTCACCCTGGACGGCAGCGGCAGCGACGACCCTGATGGCGACCCCCTAGCCTACCGTTGGACCCAGACAGGTGGCCCGCCCGTCACGCTCAGCGACGCCAGCGCGGTCTCGCCCACCTTCACCGCGCCGTGGACGACCGGCCCGCTCACCTTCACCCTCACGGTGACCGACACCCAGGCGCTGACCGACACGGACACGGTGGTGGTCACGGTGCGCAACGCCGACCTGGCGCTGGAGAAGCAGGTGAGCGACCCCACCCCGCGCTCTGGCGAGACCATCGTCTACACGGTGACGGTGAGCAACGAGGGACCCGACGGTGTTGTGGGGCTGGTGATCAGCGACGTGCTGCCCAGCGGCGTCACGTACGTCTCGGACGACAGCGGGGCCTACGATGCGGTCAGCGGGGACTGGAACGTGGGCTCTCTGGCGGGTGGCTATGACGCCAGCCTGCTCATTTCAGCCACCGTGGAAACGGTCACACCAGGCACGCTGATCACGAACACGGCCGTTATCAGCGCGGCGAGCCGGCCCGATCCAAGCATGGGCGATCACGCGGCCCAGGCAGCCATCGCCGCTCAACATCCGGACGCGGTGATCATCACCGTCACACCAGCGCTGAGCGGGACGCTGGTCCACGTGGACGGAGAGGGCTATACCACCACGGTGGAGATCCCCGCGGGCGCCGTCAGCGAGACGGTCACGATCATCCTCACGCCGCTCGACGGGCCGACGCATCCCACCGCTCCGCTCCTCTTCGCCGGGCACGCCTTCCTGCTGGAGGTCTACAAAGGC
>CAYQZG010000084.1:0-16639 GCA_964421785.1 uncultured Anaerolineales bacterium | reverse complement strand
CGTGCGCGGGCCGAGGTGGATCTCTGCTCCACCCTCGGTCAGGGTTTCCTTCATATCTTCGTGAGAGATCCCCATCATCTCGGCAGCCTTGCCGATGGTGATCTCGCCGGCCGTGTGGGTGCGAGTCACCACCTTTCTTCTCAGCTCTGGTAGGGAATATCAAGGGAATCTCTCCCCCGAGCAACGAAAGGCGCTGGGTCAAGCCATTGTGCAACAAGAAGAGGATTGGTAGCGATTTGAGGCTCGTCCTCCGTCCGTTCTCCACACTCTAGAATCGGTGCAGGGCATCTTGTGAAGATGAGTCCCTTGGTCCTAATACTCAAGTGTGTTACAATCCTGTGAGGATGGGCATCGAAAGACCCGATCCCAGAGAGAGGTAGCAACGATGAACATGGAGCTTGAAGCGTCGTAGCCAATGCCTCGGAGATGCCCCATAGACCCTACGGGCGATGCTGTCCTGAACGAAGTGACAGGAATGCGGACGGGTGCAGCGGAATGGACCTCGTAGCGTTGCGCGTAGTGGGCCGTGACGTGGTGGTTGCGGTGACGAGTAGCCGTCTTGAGCGAAGGAGAGAGTGTGAAACTAAGAAAGGCCATACGGTATGCGTTGATTGGTTTCGTTTCGATCATTGTCGTTGCTGTGTTGGGGATGCTGGTTTGGGCAGAAACAGGGACATACCCTGCGAGAACTGTTGCACTGTCCGCCCTTGAGTCAACGGACAGGGTAACCGTTACACAAGGCAAATGGATCGCCTTCACGCCCGTCGAGAAGGCGGAGACCGGTTTGATTTTCTACCCAGGCGGCTTGGTAGAACCAACCGCCTACGCACCCGTTCTGCGCAAGATCGCAGAAGAGGGTGTGCTCGTTGTGATCACACCCATGCCATTGAACCTGGCAATACTGCATACAGGCGCCGCTAATGCCGTGATTGACGATTTCCCGCACATATCTACCTGGATCCTCGCTGGCCATTCTCTAGGGGGCGCATCAGCAGCCATGTTTGCGGAGAATAATCCAACGAGAATCGATGCACTCGCATTGTGGGATTCCTATCCACCCAACAGTGCCGACTTATCAGATGACGCCCTATCTGTCATTTCCATCTTTGGCACCACGAATGGTCGTCCAAATACCGAGAACTTCAATGACAAGAAACACCTGCTACCAGCAGACACTATGTTCGTTGAAATAGATGGTGCTAACCATGCTCAATTCGGCGACTACGGTCCCCAAAAAGGGGATGTTGTCGCCTCAATAAGCCTGGCCGAGCAACATGAACGGGTTGCCGAGATCATGCTGGATTTCATCATCCATCATCAGTAAACGCAGAGCCACTTCTCGCCCCAGAGTTATTGCCTCGTGGAAATGCTCAAGGACGGAGGGCCCTATGACGATCGTCGGCGAGAGCTTCGCGGGAGCCGGCACAGCAGCGACGCGCGTCGTCAAGTTGTACTGTCCCGAGGACAAGAAGCTGTTTGACGATCCACATGGAGAAGCAGCCGGGCGCCGAGGTCTTCGCCGGCTCCGTCAACGGGCAGGGCACGCTGGAGACCGTGTTCACCCAACGGGCCGAGGGCAACGCGATAAGCCGCGTCATTCAGATGGTCACACCGAGAATCGACGGTGTTTCATTCGGGCAATCGTTAAGCCATACGTTCAGAACTCATCTCCATGCCTGCCGCGCCCCAGCTTCTTCAGCAAGAAAGTGGCCGCCCGCTTATCGATCAGCCCTTCCCTCTCCCGGAAGCGGGCCTCCATGTTCTCCTCCTCGATCAGGTCCCCCAATGCGCGCAGCAGGCGCGGGTTGGCTTCGCCAGTGACGGGACCGTCGTACGCGCCGGCATCGTGCAGGATGCGCTCGAACTCAAGCCCGATCTGGCCCTGGACGGCGACCCAATCACCGGGGCACGGCTGTCCGAAGACCAGGCAGTGCAGCTCGAGCAGCGCCTGGAGCTGCTCGATGGGACGCGGGGCGTCGTCCACCCGTAGATCCACGCAGCGGTCGTCGCGTCCACCGTAGACGCCCTCCTCCCCCACGACGAGCAACGCCGCAGCCTGGCGACCACGCCGGTCACCGCCAGCGCGTTGACCGGCGCTCAGCGCAGCCACCATACGGTGCGACAGAGCGCCCTCGCTCTGCTCGAACGCCTCCGCCATCGCCTCTACGGTATCCGCGCTCACCAGGACATTGCCCTGGACCGCATAGTGAGCGCCGGTCAAGGAGCCGGCCCACGCCTGGCATGCCCCCCCGGTGAAGACTGCCGGTGTGCCCTGCGCATCGATCAACCCAACCTGGCGCTCCTCGCGCCCGGGATCGCCGGCCAGGAGCCGTTCCAGCGTCTCCTCGGCCTCCATCCCTTCACCCATCATCCCCAATCCAAGAGGACCGAAGGAGACATTGCCACGTCCCTGCGTCGCCACAACCCCGGCGCCGGCCCGAGCCCAGGGCACGATGGCGCCCACCGCCGGGAACTTAGATTGAACGCCAACGCCCCATTGCACGGCGACTGGATCGTACGCCACGATAGAGAAGGTCGAGAGGGTCAGCGTTCGAGCGATGACAACACCTCCTGTCCGGGGCATGGCGGAATACCCTACGTGCGGCCAAATGATCCAGCCAGCAGCGCGACCGCCCCGTAGAGCACGCTTGCGACAACGATCAGCCCATCAAAATGCCAGAGCATCGCGATGGCCACGGCGCCCACCGAGCCAATGACTGAAGCCAGCCCGTTGATGCCCCACGCCAGCGGAATCATCGACGAGCCAACCCGGATCTGCGCAATCTGCAGTCCCAGCGCGAACGGCACGCCCAGACAGAAGAAGAGCGGAAAGACCACGCCAATGGCCGCCAGACTACGACCCAGCAGGGGCCAGATCGCGAGCTGCCCGGTCAGGAGCGGCAGCAGAGGCACGAAGGCAGATCCCAGCACCGCTGCGGCGATCGATGCGACCCTGATGGCTTGGACGCGTCGCAGCCGCTTGGCCGTCACCTGACCGGCCACCAGACTACCCAGCCCGCTGCTTATGAGCGCGGCGAACAGACCCACGGCCAGCGCAGTCGTGGGGTGACCCAGGAAGAGCGTCAACCGCTGGACGACAGCCAGCTCCATCATCATGTAGGCAGCGCCCAGCAGGGCGAAGTAGAGCGCGAGACCCCAGAACGAGGTCCCTGCACCTCCCGCTGCCAGGCCGCCCTTACCCTGCCACCAGACATATACCACGGCCAGAGCGGTGGCCACGCCCAGCGCGCCCAGCAGCCGCCGAAGCAGCCCGGGCAATCCCCGGCGAAACTCGTAGAAGAAGGGCCGCATGTCAGTGGTCGCTGAGATGTCGGCGCGGGAGAAGCCTCTAACCAGCGATTCGAGCGTCGTCTCGCCCGTGGTGAGAGCGGAGAGCGGCGGGCGCTCGTGGACGTGAGGCACGAACAGGGGGATGAAACCATCCCGGCGGATCGCCGTCAGCAGGTGCTCGGCCGCCTCCGGCGTCACCGCACCGCGATAGAGGATCAGCACCGGGCTGCGGAACGGAGCCTCTGACGAGACCAGCTGGGGGTCCAGAAGCACGACGACGCGGCGGGTCGCCTCTGCCTCAGTCAGGCCCCTCTCCTTCAGGGCGGTAACGACGGTGACGAAGGCCCGTGTCAGCGTCAGCTCGTCGTACAGCCTGAGGGCCAGGCGACCACCGGGGGCCAGGTGATCCAAATAGTCATGAAACGCTTCGACCGTGTAGGCGTAGTTCTCCGTCAGGATGTAGCTGCCCCGCTCAGTGGTCAGCGCGATGACCTCCGAGAGAGAGATCAGGTCGAACACCATCCCGCTCCGCCGCAGGTAGCTCCGCCCCTCGTCGACCGCCAGGCTCACACTCGGTCGCTCAAGGAGATGGCCGTTGTAGTCACCAAACCGCTGCACGGCCCGCACCACGCCGGGGCTCACCTCCACCGCCGTGACGTGCTCACTGCCGGCGAGCCGGGCAAAGAACAGATCCCGCCCCCCACCCGGCCCCACCACGAACACGCGCCGCGGAACGCTAAGGGCCGGCTCATCCTGACCCCCTTCGTTATGCACGGCTCTGAAGGGGAAGTAGCCAACGTCCCCGGTCAGACGAGCCTCGTCCTCCGGGCTCGTCGGGGCGCGGGGCATCAGTGAGCCGGCGGCGCCGTTGATGAAGATCTGCTTCCGCCAGGGCTCTGCCTCGGATTCCAGCACGTCGACGCGCGCGAAGGCATCCCAGTCGGTGTAGGCGATCCGCGCCTGGGGATCGTCCTGAAGCTGCCTGGTCAGCGGCTTCGGCGTCGCCAGCCGCCCCATGTCAACCTGGAGTTGACCGGAAGCCAACCCGGCGACGGTGAGCAACACCAGCACCGCGGCGAAAGCGGTCTCAGCCCTCAGTACCTGCCGCGGCTGGCGACAGAGCTGAAAGCAGATCGAGGCAGCGACGAAGAGCAGCGCCGTGACCCACAGGGCCTGCAGTCCACCCAGCCAGTTCAGCAACATGATGGCAGCCGGGGCGCCGAGGCCGGCGCCGCCCAGATCGGCCCAGTAGAGGCTGGGGCTCTTCTCCGCCCAGGTCGAGAAGACGGTCGTCATCGTCATGCCGATCAGCACGTAGGGCAAACCTGCAGCGCAGGCGAGCAGAAGGCGCGAGTCGACGGAGACGGTGGTCGCGATGAGGAGCGTCAGTCCGAGCACGCCGCCCCCGGCCAGGAGGGTCAGGCGCTGCAGCCGACGCAGCACATCGGCCGGCACACCACGGTGGTGGACCACGGCGGCTCCCACCGCGATGCCCAACACAGCACCCGAGAGAACCGCAAAGACGTAGTGATAGAAGAACAGGACTGAGAAGACGCGGCTTAGCATGATCTCCATGGCCATGCCGGCCGTTGAGACCACAGCCAAGCCCGTCAGCAGCCAGGTCCCAGCTGTCCGGTCGCTATGGCTCGCCCCCCGATCATCCTTGCCGCGCCGGTGGTCGGCCCTCACGACCATTTCGTCAACAGCCTTAGCCCCCATCGGCGGCGTCCGTTTTTCCTTCCTTGTTCATCACCCACAGTGGCAGTTCGCCGCCTCGCCCACCGCAGGGGGGGATACCCACAACGCTCCTACACCAGGTGACACGCACACCAGTGGCCCGGCGCCACCTCGCGGAACTCGGGCTCCTCCTCAACACAGCGCTCAAACGCCTCCGGGCAGCGAGTGTTGAAGTTGCACCCTGGAGGCGGCTGAGCCGGGTTGGGAACGTCTCCTACGAGGATGATACGCTGGCGCCTGCGCTCCAGCTTCGGGTCGGGGATTGGCACCGCCGAGAGCAGGGCGCGCGTGTACGGGTGCTGGGGGCGGTTGTAGAGCGAAACCCGGTCAGTCAGTTCCACGATCTTGCCCAAATACATCACCGCCACCCGCGTGGAGATATGCCGCACCATACTCAGGTCGTGGGCGATGAAGAGGTACGTCAGGCCGAACTCAGCCTGTAGGTTCTCCAACAGGTTGACCACCTGGGCCTGGATGGAGACGTCCAGCGCCGCGATCGGCTCGTCGCACACGACGAAGGACGGTTGGGCCGCCAGCGCCCGGGCGATGCCGATGCGCTGCCGCTGCCCGCCGGAGAACTCGTGCGGATGCCGATTCACGAAGTAGGGGTTCAGCCCCACAAGCTTAAGCAGTCTCTGGATTAGCTCCTCCCGCACCTTGCGCCGACCGTCATGCCCGTTGTCCAGGGACTCCCCGACGATCTGACGCACGGTCTTGAGCGATTCCAGAGGATCGATGCCGTGGACGATCAGCGGCTCGGCGACGATGCGGCCCACGGTCATCCGCGGGTTCAGCGAGGCGTATGGATCCTGGAAGATCATCTGCATCTGTTGACGAATTCGGCGCAGGCTTTCGCCTTTCAGCTGGGTCAGATCGACGCCCTCAAAAACCACCTCTCCGTCTGTGGGCCGCTCCAGCTGCAGGATGCTGTTTCCGGTCGTCGATTTCCCACAACCGCTCTCGCCGACCAGTCCCAGTGTCTCGCCCCGGTAGATGTCAAACGAGATCCCATCCACCGCCTTGACAGATCCCACCCTGCGCTTGAGGAGCCCACCGCGGATTGGGAAGTGTTTCTTCAGGTTTCTGACTCGCAGGAGGACCTCTCTCTCTGCCATTACACCCTCCCCTCTGCCACATCCACCCAACAGGCTGTCCAACGATGAGGACTGATCTGTCTGAGCGGCGGGTTCTCCCGCCGGCATCTTTCGATCACGAACTGACACCGGGGGGCAAAGGAGCACCCCTCAGGCAGGGCGGTCAGGTCTGGGGGCATGCCCCGGATCGAGGCCAACTGTTGATGGGCCTGGGCATCCAGGCGCGGGAGCGAGCCCAGCAGGCCGATGGTGTAGGGATGGCGTGGATCTTCGTAGAGATCGTCCACGGGCCCCATCTCGACGATGCGTCCCGTGTACATCACGACGACCCGATCGGCAAGGCCGGCGATGACGCCCAGGTCGTGGGTGATCCATATGACCGACATGCCCAGGTCATCCTGCAGCTGCTTCACCAACTCCACAATCTGCGCCTGAATGGTCACGTCCAAGGCCGTCGTCGGCTCATCGGCGATCAGAAGCTCGGGGTTGCACGAGAGGCCCATGGCGATCATCACTCGCTGACGCATGCCGCCCGAGAACTGATGTGGGTATTGATCAACTCGCTGCTCCGGCATAGGGATGCCGACCAGCTCCAGCAGCTCCACCGTCCGGGAACGAGCCTCGCGGGAGCCCATGCCCAGGTGTTGTTGCAGCGCCTCGCCCACTTGCTCGCCGATGGTGAGCACCGGGTTGAGGGACGTCATCGGATCCTGGAAAATCATCGAGATTCTGTTGCCCCGGATGCGACGGACCTCCTCCGGCTCCATCTGGAGCAGGTCTCGACCCTGAAACAGAGCCTCTCCTCCGGCGATTTCGCCCGGCGGCTGCGGGATGAGCTGCATGATTGACAGCACGCTGACGCTTTTTCCGCTGCCGCTCTCCCCCACGATGCCCAGCGTCTCACCGTGCGCCAGAGTGTATGAGATGTCGTTCACAGCGTGGACGATGCCCTCGGCGGTGTGAAACTGCGTCTTCAGCCCTCTGACCTCCAGCAGCATAAGCTCTCCTCCTATCACGCCTGCCCGCTACCTCCCGGCTCCAGCACCTGCTTCATGCGCGGATCCAGGGCGTCGCGGAGACCGTCACCTAGGAAGTTGAAGCTCATCACCGCGAACATGATGGCCAGCCCTGGGAAGATGCCCAACCAGGGCGCGTCCTGAATGTAGCCACGGCTCTCGCTCAGCATGCGGCCCCAACTGGGATCGGGCGGCTGCGTGCCCAGTCCGAGGAAACTCAGCGCCGATTCGGCCAGGATAGCAAAGGCAAGGCTCAGCGTGGTCTCGACGATGATGGGGGCCAGGACGTTCGGCAGGATGTGGAAGAATAGGATCCGGCGGTCCCGGCAACCCACGCATCTTGCCGCCCGTACGAATACCTCCTCACGCACCGTCAGTACGCTGCCCCGGGTGATCCGCGCAAAGATCGGCGTATAGACGATGGCGATGGCGATCATAGCGTTGCCAATCCCCGGCCCGAGCGCCGCCAAAACGGCGATCGCCAGCAAGATCGCCGGGAAGGCGAACAAAATGTCCATCAATCGCATGATCACCTCGTCCGGCCACCCACCGTAGTAGCCACTCACTGCCCCCAGCAGGACTCCGACGACCATCGAGATGCCCACCGCGATGATCCCGACCTTCAGCGATACGGAGGTCCCCGCCACGACGCGGCTCAACACGTCGCGGCCGAAATCGTCGGTGCCAAAGGGATGTTTGAAACTGGGCGGACCAAGCCGGGCCTGCATGTCCATCGCATTCGGGTCGTAGGGCGTCAGCAGCGACCCCGTCACGGCAAAAAAAGTAAGCAGCAGGATAATGATTGCTCCCACCGAGGCCAGACGGTTGTGACGGAGCAGCCGCAACGTCTCCAGGATGAAGGACTTCGTTTCCGGAGCGGCGTCCGTCAGGGAATCGTTCTGTGCCATAAGGCCCTCCTGTCACATCACATACGTGCACGCCTTGCTAGACCTTGATGCGCGGGTCGAGGTAAGCGTATAGTAGATCCACCAGCACGTTGACTACCGCGAAGGTCAGTGCCACAAGCAGCACAGCCCCCTGCACCATCGGGTAGTCACGCCGCACCACAGCGTCCAGAGCCAGCCGCCCCAGACCGGGCCAGGCGAAGATCACCTCGACGATGATGATCCCGCCCAGGAGCGACGCCATCTGCAGTCCCACGATGGTCACGATGGGAATGGCTGCGTTCAACATGACGTGGCGGTTGATCACGCGCCGTTCAGGCAAGCCCTTTGCTCTGGCCGTCCGCACATAGTTCTGGTGCAGCACCTCCAGCACGGCGGAGCGGATGAAGCGCGTCAGGATCGACGCGGTGATCAGCCCAACCGTCATCGCCGGCAGGATCAGGTGACGCAGCCAGTCACCAAAATCCTCCAAGGGGGACGCGTAGCCAGAAGGCGGAAGCCAGCCCAGCCCCAGCGAGAAGATCAGGATCAGCAGGATTCCCAGCCAGAAGTCCGGCAGCGACACGCCGACCTGGCTGAAGAACATAGCCACGTAGTCGATCAGGCTGCCCGGGCGCAGCGCCGAGATGACCCCGGCGGGCAGTGCAATGATCAGGGCGATGATAAGAGCTGCCAGAGCCAGCGACATGGTCGCCGGCAACCGCTCAACCACCGCCTGCCCGACGCTCGCCCCCGTGATGAAGCTCTCGCCCAGGTCCCCGTGCAGGGCGCTCCACAGCCAGTCTCCATACTGGACGATCAGTGGCCGATCGAAGCCCATCATACGGCGGATCTCCTCCACCTTCGCCTGATCGGCCTGCAACCCGAGCATGATCCGTACCGGATCGCCGGGCACCATGTGGATGATCATGAAGACGATGAAGGACACACCCAGCAATACCAGCAGTGTCGTCAAGAGACGACGGAGCAGGAAGTTGGCCATCTAGTCCTCCTGGACACTCCTCGTTCAGATACAGAGACAGCGTCCCGAACCGCGGAGGCCCGGGGCCCGCCCTGGCCCTGTTCCGAGCCAGGTCGAACGACCTTGCCACCCGGCTTCCGCGGTTTGGGATAGGTTCGCTATTGGGCGATCCAGGTATTCTCGAAACGCTTGGCGTTGGTCCCGATGGTGGCGTAGCCGCGCACGTAGGGCTGCCACGCCTGGACGACGTCCGGGTTGTAGAGATAGATGTAGGGTGCGTCGTCTATGATCCGCTTCTGGACCTCGTTGTAGATCTCCTTGCGGGCCTCCCTATCGGTCTCGACGCGCCCCTGCTCAAGCAACTCGTCCACCTCTGGGTTGCTGTAGCCGGTGAAATTGAAGACCTGATCGGTGTGATGCTGGGCGTAGAAGAAATCGTCCGGATCGATGTTGCCGATCCACCCGCAGATGTACATGTCGAAGTTGCCCGCGCCCTCCTCCTCCAGCCAGGTGCCCCACTCCAGTGTGCGGATCTCGGCGTCGATGCCGATCTGGCTCAGCTGAGCCTGCAGCACCTGGGCGGTACGCACCGTCTCCTCGTAGAAGGTGGTGGGCATGAACTCCGTCTCGAATCCATCCGGGTAGCCGGCCTCGGCCAGTAACTCGCGGGCCTTCTCTAGGTCCTGGTCGTAGGGCTGGTAGTCGTAGTACCAGAAACTGTCCGGTGGGATTGGCCCGTCGTTCGGCGTAGCCGTGTCCCACTTGGCGGCTGCGGCCACCTCGGAGCGGTTGATCGCGTAGGCGATCGCCTGGCGCACCTCCAGCTTGTCGAACGGTTCACGGGTGAGATTCACGCCGATGTACCAATAATCGCCTCCGCTCTCCTTGTCCACCACCACGTCGCCCGACGTCGCCAGCTCTGTGACCCGCTGCGGCGGCAGGCTATCCACCCAGTGCACCTCGCCGGTCTGCAAGTTGGTCAGCCGCACTGTCTCGTCGGGGATGATCTGCATGAGCACACCGTCGAGATAGGGCTTCCCTTCCTCCCAGTAGTCGGGGTTCGCCTCCAGTGTCACGTGGTCGCCGGGCATATACTCGACGAACCTGAAGGGGCCGGTGCCGACTGGTTGCGTGTCAATCGTGCCGTCCTCGACAATCTCGCGCGGGATGATGGACATGCCTTTGTAGGCGCCAATGCGCCCCAGCAAGTTAGGTGACGGTTCCATGAGCTTGATTGCCACCGTCAGGTCGTCCACCGCCTCCACACTCTCCACCGAGCCGAAACGCCACGCCACACCGGAGCCCGTCTCCTCGTCCATGATGCGTTCGTAGCTGTAGACCACGTCCTCGGCAGTCAGATCGCGGCCGTTGTGGAACTTGACCCCTTCGCGCAAGTGGAAGGTCCAGGTCAGGTTGTCGTCGGAGATCTCCCAGCTTTCCGCCAGCGAGGGCACCATGTTCAGCTCGTCGTCCACGGTCACCAGTGTGTCGTAGACGTTCTCCAGGACCTCGAAACTCGAGTGAGCGGAGGTGATGTGCGGGTCGAAGCCCTCTGGGTCGGCACTGATCGCCGCTATCAACGTGCCACCGCGGGCGATGCCGGACGGGTCGGGCGTCGGTGTGACCTCCTTGACGACCTCCTTGGTCACCTCTACCTCTACCTCTACCTCCACCTCTTCCTTCTCGGTCACCACGACGGTCTCTTTGACGACTTCAGTGATCACCTCGGGCGTGGGCTGCGCGCATGAGGCGACTGCGAGGGCCATCGCTGCCAGAGCGGTGACCATTAGGGTTCCCTTCTTCATTTCACTCTCCTTTCTCCTGATAGGCGGGGGGAAAACTTGACGTACCAGCACCGATACGCCAACGAGTATCGCCAAGTATATCACAGGAACATCAACAGCGTATCAAAAGCGCGTAAAAAGGGCAGTCGTTCGTGCACCAGGTCTTCTGGAGTCATCGCCCACGCTGGTCGAAGCCATGCTGGCCGCCAGCCTCGGCGCCAGCACCGGCTCACACTCGCGTCCGCCGATAAGCTGCCAGGCTCGACTGCGTTCGTTCCAGCTCGTATCGTGCGCCGACGTTCCGCAACAGCGCCAGACTCTTCTCGAAGTATGCATCGGCCGGCCCCAGCCCGCTCTCCGGCCAGCCGGTGGCAATCTCGCCCAGGAGCCGATAGGCAGCACCCAGATCCTCCTTGCTGCCCAACAACTCCGCCAGCTCGCGGGCTTTTTCGGCTGCGCGCAGCGCTCGCTCCCACCGACCGGCGCGCATGTAGACACTACCCAGCGTGCGCATGGCCTTGGCCGTCACCCAATCGGCGTGACACGCCTCGCTGCGGCTGATGGCCCGCCTAAGCGTCTCCAGGCCCTGCTCCAGATCGCCGCTACGAAGATGGACCCCTCCGATGTTCGCCAACACGCCCGCCGCACCCTCGATCGATCCCGTGGCCTGATGAAGCTCGAGTGCCTGTCCGAACGACGCTACGGCCTCTTCGAAACGCCCCATAGTGCGCAGTGCAAAACCGATGTTGTTGTAACACTTCGCCACGCTTGCGCGGTCATCAATGGAGCGGCTGGCCGCCAGGGACCGCCGGTACAGCTCTATCGCGCGCTCATAGGCGCCGGTTCGATATGCCGCGATGCCCAGATTTCTCAGACCCTCGGCCTGGAGCGCCACGCCGCCCACCGATGTCGCCAGCTCCAGGGAGCGTTGCGCGTGTTCGGTCAGCTCGTCGTAGTCGCCGCGCAGGTAGGCCAGGAAACTAAGCAGGCCGTGGGCGGCCGCCTGCTCGTCGAGCCGCTCCCGCTCTCCGGCCCTGTCCACGGCCAGCTGAAAGAGCCGTCCGGCCACGTCGTATTGCCCACGCCGCTGATGGATGAGGCCCTTCTGCCGGTACACCAACCCTCGGACGTCGAGGGGCAGCGAGGACGAGATCGTATACTGTTGAAACGGGATGACCCGAGGCACGCTGTCCTCGGGCACCTCAGTGCGCGTCATCTCGCTGAGGGCCTCGGCGCGATCGTACCACGTCAACGCATCTTCATCCGCGTACAGCTCGACCGCCTGTCTTGCCGCCTGGAGGGCATACAGGCAGGCTGTCTCGCCCTCGCCCGCCGCCTCAAAGTGATGTGCCAGCGTCCCCAGGTGGGGCGAGAGATCCTCGCCGTACAGCGTCTCCAGCGCCTCCGCTACCCGACGGTGGAGATGTCGACGTCGCGCCTGGGTGATGCGGCCGTACAGCACAGCCCGTATCTTGTCGTGGGAGAAGTCATACTCCTCACCCTGCTCCACGATCAGGCCAGCCGCCATCCCCTCCTCCAGGGCCGACAGCGTGATCTCCGGAGGACGCCCCGTCACGTTCCACAGCGTGGTCGAGTCAAAGGTGCGCCCTATGACCGCGGCGATGGCTAGCGTCTGGCGCGTCCGCAGATTTAGGCGGTCGATCTGACCCTGAACGACGTCCTGCACCGTGGCCGGGATCGGCCATGCACCGGCTGCATCAACAGTCCCCTCCGGCAGGCTGCGCAGGATCTCCACCACGAAGAGCGGGTTACCCTCAGTCTCCCTGAACAGGCGCTTCAAGAACAGGCCCGAATCGGCCGCATGGAGGCCAACCTGACGAGCGATGGCAGCCACCTCCGGAAACGAGAGGCGGTAGAGGGTCATGCGGTGGCACAGCCCTGCCCGGGCCAGCACGCCTTGTGTCCGCTGCCATGAAGGGTCAACCTCGCGCTCCCGCTGCGTACCGACGAGCATCAACGGAAGACCAACGCTGTGCCGGAGCACGTACTCCAGGAGCGCCAGACTGGCACGATCGATCCACTGCAAGTCGTCCATGAACAGACAGACCGGCGCCTGCTCGCCCAGGGCTCTGAACCACTGGTGCATCGCCTCCGCCAACCGTCCCCGGGCCAGCTCGGGATCGAAGGGGACAGGCAGTGGTAAGCTGGGGAATCGGGTGTGCAGCTCCGGAACCAGATGGCTCAGCTCCGCCAGCCACAGATCGGGTAGATCGAGCTTGCCCCAGTCCACGCAGTCGAGCGAACTGCGCAGCATATCCGACCAGGGGCGGTAGGGGATGCTGCGTCCAGCCTCGAAGCAGCGGCTGAAGAGCACCCGCGTGTGGCGGAGGGTGCGCAACCACTCATTCACCAACCGCGTCTTGCCCACCCCGGGCTCGCCCTCGACCAGGACCAACCGGCCGAGCACCGCGCTCTTTACAGCTTGCAGGTGCCCGTCGAGGGCCATCATCTCGCGCTGCCGACCTACGAAAACAACCGGTTCCCGGCTCTTCTGCCCCGGGCCAGACCCCTCAGCCACGAAGCGGGCTGGCGGGCTCTGCAGAGCCTGTTCACGCAGCGCACGGGTATGCGTATCTGGGGCCACCCCCAGCTCGTCCAGCAGCATGGCCTGACAGGCCTCATATTGCTGCAGCGCGCCCACCCGGTTACCCATCAGGAGGTGGAGTCGCATGAGCTGGCGATGACCAGCCTCGTGCAGGGGATCGATCCTCAGAGCTTGTCGGGCGGCATCGACGGCCTGATGCCATTGTCTCGCACCCTCCATCGTGCGGCTCAGGGCCAAGTAACCCTCACGATAGCGCCGGTTCAGTTGCTCCCGCGTTCGCGTAACCCAGCTGTTGAATTCCGACGCGTCCTTCAAGAACAAACCATCCAGGAAAGGCCCCCGCCAGAGATCAAGAGCCTCCTCCAGCGCGGCCCCGGTGGGATTTCGGGCCTCTATCGAGGCCCGGAACTGATTGACATCGACCCACGTACGCTCCAAGTCGAGCGCCACCTGGCGGTCAGCTGTGGTCAGCAGAGCAGCAGACCCCAGTTGGCGCCGAATAACGTATAGCGCGTTCCGCAGGCTGTTCTGCGCCCGCTGGTCGTCGACCTCGCCCCAGAACAAGGTCCCCAACGCCTCGCGGCTGTGCGATCGGGCGGTCACGGCCAGGTAGGTGATCAGGGCCGTCACCTTCTGGTACGGCATCCGCTTCGACAAGCCACCAACCACGACTCTCGGCGCCCCGAGGACGTACAGCTCCACGTCTGACCCTGCTGTTGACATGCTTCTAATGCACTTTTGATGACAATCTGATATACTACACGCAGTGCAGCTCACCGAAACGTGAGGGTCACTGCGCGAGCGCTGCCTTCAGACCGGCCCGCTGCCCAAAACAGAGGAGTATAAACAGATGATGCACGAACGGGCGAAAGACGACATTCGACACCTGATTGACGTGTTCTTCAGAGCTCACGTCAACAGAGAATGGACAGCGATACGCGCTCAGCATAGCCAAAGGTGGTGTGGCTTCTCCCTTGACGCTCGATCGCTGCTGCGAGGCTGCGATGCCCACGTGACCGAGGTCCAGGCCATGCTGCACGGTACTTCACTCATTGACTACGAGATGATCGACATCGACTACGTGTTCTACGGCCCCATCTGTATTGTGCCTTACATCGCCCGCCTCCGCAGTGCTGGAAGCACAGGCAGGATCGTGGAGACCAAGGTGCGCGTGCTCGACGTCTACGCCCGGGAGGACGGCCATTGGCGGCAAGCAGCAAGCCATATGTCCCTACATCCGGACACAGAATCAGCCTCAGAAGCCAGTGCTGCTCTCATCGAAGGTAGCAAAGACATCTGATGGGACGATGAGGAAAGGCACCAGTCCAGGCTCAACAAGCCGAGGGCTCTCAAGGCTGCGCGCCGCCAGCGTAGTCACCCCTCGTAGCTACCCATTGTAGCCCAGACCTCGGAAAGCCGCAACAACGGATGGAGGGGCGAGCGCCCTCCGAGCAGCCCATAGCCTCGGCAATCTTGGGGTCCGTTTGGCCTGCTTTCCAGCGCTACCGCATTACGAGGTAGCACGGGAACGCGTGGAGGGCTTGCTGCTGTCGGCTCGTCCACCGAAGTGACTTGTCCTGCACCGCGAGTCTGGTATAGTTACGGGCTGGAGTGGGCGATGAGGTGACCGTGACAGTCAATCCGGAGCGTCAGCGTATTGTCCTCACGCCGGCTACTCTGCTAGGCGTGCGGCCCGGCTTCCTCGACCGGGTAGACCGGTTCATTGAGAAGTACCAACCGGCGTTGGACGCCGAGCCTTGGGAGGCCTTGGCAGAGGAGTAGAGGGACGCTTGTTCTGAGCCAGGAACGCCCCAGCGGGCTGGACGAGTGGTACCAGGGGTTTGGGCCAGGGAACAGGCCTCGACATTCAGACACCAATAGGAGGTACGGGTGGACCGATATCGCGTCAGACCGGGCAGCCAGATCGACCTGAGCGCATGGGACCCGAGCGACACCAGCGCGTTCGACGGAGACAAAGACGAGGCGAAAGAGGCGCTGAAGGACCTCAACCAGCGCCTGGAGGACCTGCAGGAGCTTCTCTGGGCCGAGAACAAGCACCGCGTGCTGATCGTCCTGCAGGCGATGGACGCGGGCGGCAAGGACGGCACCATCCGCCACGTCTTCGAGGGCGTCAATCCCCAGGGCGTGCGGGTGCCCAACTTCAAGGTGCCCACGCGGAAGGAGCTGGCCCACGACTACCTGTGGCGGGTCCATCAGCAGGTGCCGGGGGACGGGGAGATCGTCATCTTCAACCGCAGCCACTACGAGGACGTCCTGGTGGTGCGGGTGGATGAGTTGGTGCCGCCGGAGGTGTGGGGCCGACGCTACCGTCACATCAACGACTTCGAACGTATGATGGCCGACGAGGGCACGACGATCCTCAAGTTCTATCTGCACATCGATCTGGAGGAACAGAAGGAGCGCTTTCAGGATCGACTGGACGAGAAGCCGTGGAAGTTCAACCTCGGCGATCTGGAGAAGCGGAGGCTGTGGCCGGAGTATATGGCCGCCTATGAGGACGCGCTGAGCGAGACGAGCACCCATTGGGCGCCCTGGTACATCGTCCCCGCCAACCGGAAGTGGTACCGCAACCTGGTGGTAGGCACGGTCCTGGTGGAGACGCTGGAGGGGTTGACTATGCGCTACCCCGAGCCGGAGGCGGATCTGGACGGTGTGGTGATTGAGTGACCATTACCTCTTCCTCGGCCTCTGGCGGGGCCGAGCCGGCGCTTGACCCACTCATATACCAAAAACCGCCCGGCATGCGGAGAAGCCGCGCGGTTCTGTGCTAGCCAGATAAGCTGGCCGTCAACTGAAGAAGACGGACCAGGCTATCCCTGCCGTCCCACGTTTCGCTAAAGTTTCTTGACGTGGACGGCGCGGAGCCCCTTGGGCCCCTCCTCGACACCGAACTCGACCTGCTGGTTCTCTCTCAACGAGGCGAACCCGCCGCCGTCGATGTTCGAATGATGGACAAATACGTCCTCTCCAGCCTCACGCGAGATGAAGCCGTACCCTTTGCTGTCGTTGAACCACTTGACGGTTCCTTGTTGTCTTTCAGTCATTTTCCTAACCTATACTCCTTGCTAATGCTTACTCTTGAGTGAAGCGGGGAGAGGCAAAAAAAGAGACCACCCAGTCTCCGCAAGTCTGGGCAGTCTGTGTGTTCTAGCCAAAACCTACTTCCTCTTACTTGTTGAACATTATACCACCTTTCACCAGGGTGTCAAGCGACCATTGCAGGGCAATCGCATATGGACATCGCGCGCTCCTAGACCCCGTCTC
>CAYQZG010000083.1:0-16643 GCA_964421785.1 uncultured Anaerolineales bacterium | reverse complement strand
ACAACCTCATTTCCGGCAAGAGACTTCCGAAGTCTGCACGACAATGCTAGGCAGGCATGGAATCGTTCTGTGAGTGCCTCTACACCGCGTTGGGCGTGGACTCCAAGACTTCGGAAGTCTGCTCCTCTGGCACGTGCGGTTGTAGTGTTAGGCAGCTCAGACAACTCGGCGAGACAGCCCGTTAGACGAGCAAGAAGGGCAGGGAGTTCAGCACGCCCGTTAGAATCACAACCATCTCCGCCGCATGCCTCATGGAGAACGTACCCTCGAAGCTCTCTTTCAACGTCATAGACGCCATGGACGAATCGGGGCCAAGCTCCAGGCGAAGCCGAGGATTCTCGAACGTCATCCCGCCCTCATCCTCCTCCAACGTAAGCCACGATGCCTCGCCGCCCTCGCGCCGGTGGATTGTCCACCCTTGCTCATCTCTCTCGATGCGGAACGCGTTGTCCTCCGCTCGCTCGAAATCTCTCTCGTTGAGGAACAAACGGGGCTTGTCCGTGAACGGCTGACCGTTGTGCACACAGAAGGTGGTGCAATTGCCGCAGTCGTTGCAGAAATCCTCGACGTGCAGGATCTGACGCGCCTGAGTGACTCGGAAGGTCTCCTCGCCTACCACCTGCAGCGCGCCGTCCTGACAGGCGAGCGACGGCACCTGCATCTCAACGGGCGCCGTCAGGTACGTGTAATTGGCACGGTTCGGGCAGACCTCGACGCATTTGTCGCAGACCTGAGAGCACTGTAGGCAGCGCCGTGCCTCGGCCAACGCCGCATCCTCCGGCAACGTCTGCCGGACCAGATCGAACCCCTCCCGAGCCTCCGGGGGGAGCATCGGGGGGGCGTGCTGCGCCCACCTGCGCGCGCGGACGCGCTTCACCCCCAGGATCTCTTCCTCGTCGAGCGTCGGCAGTTCCACCCGGGGCCGTCGGAAGGGAACGCCCAAGTGCTCGCAAATCGCCTCGGCAGCACGCTGTCCATCGGCGCAGGCCTTGATGATGGTGGCCGGGCCACGTACGACGTCGCCGCCGGCGTAGATCCGCCCATCGGCGGCGTGCCCGGTTTCAGGATCGACATCGACGGTCCCCCTGCGCCTCAGGGAAACAGCGCTCCCCTCCAGGAAAGAGATGTCGGGGCGTTGGCCGATGGCCACGATCACGGTATCCGCCTCCATCTCGAATGTCTCACCCTCGATGGGCACCGGCCGGCGACGTCCATCAGGTTCAGGCTCTCCCAGCTCGTTTCGGACGCAGGCCAGGGCCTTGACGCGCCCTTCCTCCAGAACGATGGAGGTGGGGGAGGCGAGCTCTTCCAGGCCGATCCCCTCGGCGAAGATGGCCTCAATCTCCTCCTCATCGGCCGGCATCTGCCGTTCGGTTCGCCGATAGACGACCGTCACCGACCCCGGCCCGGCGTAGCCGGCCTTGGCGAGGCGCCTGGCCGTCCGTGCTGCGTCCATGGCCGTGTTACCCCCGCCGATGACGAGCACGCGATCACCCAGCGGCACGTCCTCGCCCCGGCTCACGCGCTCAAGGAGGTCCAGAGCGTGATAGACCCCATTGCCCTCCTCCCCGTCGATGCCCAGTCGAGCGTCCTTCTGATGCCCACACGCCACGTAGACGGCAGCGAAGCCCTCGTCCAGGAGTGTCTCCGGCGGATTCGTGACGCGATGAGAGGGATGGATCTCCGCCCCCAGGCCCGTGATGCGGTCGATGTCCTTCTGTACCACGCTGTCGGGCAGCCGGAAGTCGGCCGCGATGGCCAGCATCCCACCGGCCCTGTCGCGGGCCTCGTAGATGACGGGCCTGACGCCGCTGAGGGCGAGGAAGTAGGCCGCTGCTAACCCGGAGGGCCCACCGCCGACAATGGCCACGCTCTGACCGGGAACGTTCGTAGTGCGGCTCGGAGCGGATCGGAGTGCCGCCCTGGCCGAGCCCTTCTCGGCCGCGAAGCGTTTCAGAGCCCGAATGGCGACCGGGGCATCGTAGTTGCTGCGCGTGCAGCGCGTCTGGCAGAGATGATCGCAGACGTAACCGGTGACGTTGGGCAGCGGGTTGCGATAGAGAATGACCTCCAGGGCGCGGTCGTAGTCCCCTTGAGCGATCAACCAGGCGTACTCAGGCACGTCCTGGAGAACGGCGCACTGCTCTCGACAGGGCGCGGCGATGCAGTCGAAGAGATCCAGCCCGGACTCGACCTTGGGCAGATCGTAGGGGTGGTAGCTCTTCTTGTACCGCTCTTGCTCCAAAGCCTGCAAGGCCTCCCGACTCAGGTTCGCCAGACGGTGGTGGGCCAGCTCCTCCAGGCTGGCCGCGCCCATTCTCCGCATGTCCCGCTCCAGAGTCTCCAGATATTGGAGGAAGCGCGAGTAGCCCCCGGGTTTCAGGAGATCGGAGACCGCGGTGACGGGCAGGGCGCCACACGACAGGATCGAGCTTATGTTGAGCGCGTCGGCCCCGGCCGAGTAGGAGACATCAAGGTCATCTCCTGGGCCCTTCGAGGGATCGGCGTCGAATTCCTGGGCCAAGGTGTGGAAGAGCGTCATCGTGATCGGATAGAGCGCGCGGCCGGACATATACATCTCATCGCCCGGAAGCACGTCGCGATGATTGGCCATGGCGAGGGTATTGCTCAGCTTGACGCCGAAGGTCAGCTCCTGCTCCTCTGCCACCTGCATCAGCGAGTTGATCAATGCCACCGCCCGGTCGTACTGGAGGTCATGCTCGAAGATCTGATCGGGGATATGGATGTCCGTGAAGCCCAGATGGCCGTGGAGGATGTCCATCACCCGGTCCTTGCCCAGCAGCGTGGGGTTCAGCTTCACAAACGTGTGCAGACCGCGCTCCTCCATCAGATAGCGGCTGATCTGCTCAATCTCGTCCGGCGGGCAGCCGTGCATGGTGGAGAGCGTGACGCTGTTGACCATCTGCGCCGGAACGTCGATATCCGAGAACTGCGGATAGTCCGCCTCCAGAATAGCCTGAAGTCGCGCGATGTCCTCCGAAGCGTCCTCCATGCGGTCCATGAAGCGCGTCATCGGCTCGCTCTGGATGCCCTCCAGGTCGTAGCCCACGCTCATGTTGAAGACCGTGCCAAAGGGAGCGCTATCCTCGAAGCCCAGAATACGGCGCAGGACGTGGATCAGCACCCAGGCCTTGACGTATTCCTGGGCCGACTGCTCTAACTTCAGCTCCTGGGACCACTCCACGTTATACCCCTCGTCGGCCAGGTCGATGCAGGGACGCGGGATATCCAGTTCGTCCATGATCTGCACGGTCTTCAGCTCGATGAACCGGCCCCCGGAGAGCCAGGCGGAGAGGATGTTCTGGGTCAACTGGGTGTGCGGCCCGGCCCCCGGGCCGATGGGCGTGGCCAGGTGATGGCCGAACATATCCGTGGCGTAGGGGGCGTCCTTCGGCGGCGTGTAGAAGAGCGAGCGATGGATGCCGAAGAGGGAGTCCGTCGTCTCCAGCTCGGCCAAGATCCGGTCCAGAAGAACGCCAAACGGCTGAGGTCGCATCAGGTCAGACATCTTGCCTCCTCAGGCTGAAGAACATCACTCTGCAACAATCATCCCATCTGGCGATAGCGCCGGTGGAAAAAGGTCCTTATAACGTCCAAACCCACGAAGCAAAGCACCGTCCGTCGTCAGTAGAAGCGCGTCATGATGGCGAGCTGTGGCAGCGATGATGTAGTCCCCCAAACGGCACCGCTGACCACAAGGCGCCGGCAGAGCTCGCTCACCTCGCAGTACAGGTCGCCAATTGGCCTGCCGGCTGCGCAAATCACGGGAGTAGCACCGCACCCAGGCGTGGCGACTCTGCTGGGCCAGGTTCGTCTCATTGCCTACGAGATCGCTCAAGGTCCTTGTCTCGATTTGCTCCGCCATCTGCGCAAGAAATAGAGCAATAGGCTCTTCACAAAGGACGATATCGATTGCCAGGGGCTCGAGGAGATTCTGCCGTAGCACGTCTGGAAGATACTCCGTCTCAAAACGAACACGTAGCTGTCGCTGACGCTCGAAGTAGGCAATCACAGGCAGCAGGATATGACGATCAGGGAACTGACGACGCAATCGACGTAATAGGCTTGGATAGTAGAGAGCCGATGTATCGCAACAGATCGGATGCCCTGGGTCAGCCAACCATGCCTCACCTAGACCAGCTGCGCTATTCACGACGCTTCCTCCGGTCGTGTAAGCTCGGCAAAGTCTTGCTCGTTCAGCATCATCACTTGCTTGCCTTTTGGCACGAAGTAGACGATCTCTCCCTGCCGAACGTCAAGCGCACCTACTACATAATCAGGAAGAATGACCACATTTTCGTCGTGGAGCCAAGCCGCACGTTTGTCTGAAGGAGGCAGCACCCTATCAAACAATTGACGCCGTTCCTCGTTAGTGGTCCTGGTGACCTTTGTGCGGCCCTTGATCATCTCCACTTGATAGAAATTCTGGTAGAACTCGAACAGAGGAGAATGAGACGCAATAAACATCTGAGAGGGGGGGGTGTCTTGCTTCTCCACCATCTCTTTGAAAATGAGGCGCATTTTCTTCTGTGTGGGCCAGGAGAGATTCATCTCCGGTTCCTCAATGGCGACGACGTCAGCTCGACTCAGCGCGATTAGGCCTGCCATCAACACCAGTTGCTGCACACCGCTACCCATCTGGTCCAACGGTATGCTGCGTGACTGGGTCTCAATCTGGACGTCAAAGGGGCCTTCTGGCGAGGCGACTGGCTGAAGCGTCCCCAGGGATAGGGGAGAGTCAGCAAAAAGGGGGCGAAGGATCTGGTAGAAAGCCCTCCGTCTCTCCGGATCCTGGCTGACCGATGCCCAGAAGAGACGCTCCTTCAGATTCGCGCCTTCCGGATGCAGATTCTCTTCTGCCTCCCTGTCTTCTTCAACCTCCAAACGGCGGCGAGCAGGGATGAGGTAGCACGAGATATCAGTCAAATCGAAGGATCCAGGAACGCGAGTCTCCACATGAATACCGTCCTCCGCCTGCTGTATAACTACCGAAACCTGGTTTTCCAGACCGTTCCGTGCAAAAGCCCCAGACAATATGATCTCTTTCTCTCCCCAAGAGAACCATTCATTGAAGGAGTCACGTACATGCACCCCTCCTCGCCATTCCATCAGAGCGCGAAAGAAGATGTCAAGAGCTTCTAGGATGTTGGATTTGCCTACATTGTTGTCCCCATGAAAGACGTTAATCGGCAATAGGCCCGGGATCGTGCAGTCGTAGAGACTCTTGTAGCCCTTGGCCTGAAACTCGGTGAGTATCATTAGCCTTTCTCCTCCCGCGCATAGGGGACGCCCAGGGCGGCCGGCGCGCCAATGCGCTTGCGCAGCGTCTCCCACCAGGTGATGACGACGAGCACCAGGATGGTGGTGATGTAGGGCAGCATATTGAGCAGGGCCGCCGGGATGGTGGTGCCAGCCGCCTGCATGCGGAACTGCACTGCGTTGATGCCGCCGAAGAGCGCTGCCCCGATGACGGCCCGCAGGGGATCCCACATAGCGAAGATAACCAGGGCCACGGCGATCCAGCCCCGCCCGCCGGTGATGTTCTCGGTCCATCCCTTGGTGTAGGCCAGCGAAAGATGGGCGCCACCTAGACCGGCCAGGGCGCCGCCCAGCATCGTATAGAGATAGCGATTCGCGCCGACGCGAATGCCCATCGCGTCAGAGGTCTGAGGATTCTCACCCACCGATCGCATATAGAGGCCGGGGCGCGTCTTGTAGAGATACCACCATGCCAAGGGCACGAGAGCATACAGCCCGTACGTCAGGATATCCTGATCGAAGAAGGAGGGGCCGAGAACGGGTAGATCCGACAAGATCGGAATCGGAAGTCGTGACAGGCTCGGTCCCACAAGTCCCACCAAACGCGTGCCTCCCGGACCCAGACGCTGCCCGAGGAAGCTCGCCAGGCCTGTGCCGAAGAGCGTGAGGGTCAATCCGCTGACGACCTGATTGGCGCGCAGGGAGATGGAAAGAAAGGCGTGGATCGATGCTAGCAAGGTCCCCGCTACTAAGGCCATCACCATAGCGAGCACCAAGCTGCCTGTATGGTAGGCAATGGCAAACGCGGACACTGCCCCTACCATCATCATACCCTCGACACCTAGATTGAGGATACCGGATCGTTCCGTGTAGATCTCGCCGATGGTGGCGTAGAGGAGCGATGTACCGGCGCGAAGTGTGATGGTGAGAATGGAGGTCAACAAGGATACATTCACTGCTCAGACTCCTTCGCGAGTGATTGGGCGCCGGAACCGCGCCGACGGGGCCGAGCGCGCACAATCCGCAGCCTGTACTCCGCGAACAACGACCCACCCAGCATGGGGAAAAGCAGAGCTCCCTGCAGAACTAGACTCATCGCCGCCGGCAACCCCATGGCCATCTGAATCTGATCGCCGCCAACCAGCAGTCCGGCCAGCAACAAGCCGACGAGCAGAACGCCCCATGGGTTCAGCTGACTCATCCAGGCCACGATGATAGCGGTGTAGCCATAGCCAACGGTGAGACCCTGCTGCAGACGTCGCATCACACCGGTGACCTCGCAGACGCCGGCCAAGCCACAGAGAGCACCGGAGACCAACATGGCCACCAAGACCAGCCGCGGGATGTTGATCCCGATGTAGCGCGCCGCCTTGGGGTTCTCACCGGTGATACGCAGCTCGAATCCCCACTTCGTGCGTTGGAGCACAAACCACAGAATGGCTGCAGCAATCACAGCAAAGAACAGCCCAGCGTGCGCGCGATCATAGAGACGGGGCAGCCACGCCGCTTCTGGAAACCTCGCCGTACCAGGGAAGCCATAGCCCTCGGGGTCGCGCCACGGTCCATGGTACATGTGCGAGACCAGAAGGATGGCGATGTAGTTCATCATCAGCGTGGTGATGGTCTCGTTGACCTGAAGATAGGCGCGCAGGGCAGCAGGAATCGCGGCCCAAAGGGCTCCGGCCAGCATGCCCAGCAAGACCGCTGCCGGCACGACCGACCACGTAGGGAGCAGATCGGACGCGTAGAGCGCAACCCATGTCGCCGCGAGCCCTCCCATCGCCAGCTGTCCCTCAGCTCCGATGTTCCAGAACAGCATGCGGAAGGCGATGGAGACACCCAGCCCGGTGAGCATCAGCGGAATCGCCTTGACCAGCGTCTCGGCCAGGGCGTGGACGTCGCCGAAGGCCCCTCGCGCCATGGCGGTGTAGGCCACGAAAGGATCAACGCCAGACAGAAGCAGTAGGAACGCCCCAAAGATCAAGGCAAAGACGAGCGATATGACAGGAACCAGCACGCGGATGGTGCGGGAGACGTGCTGGCGCTTCTCGAAAACAATCCTCACCTGGCGGCTCCTTCCCAGGTCTGAGACCCGGTCTCTGACTCCTGCGGTCGCTCACCGGCCATCATCAGCCCCAGGGCATCAATGTCGGCCTCCTCGACCGGCACGATGCCCTCAATCTCACCCTCGAACATCACTGCGATGCGATCGGAGATCTCCAGCAACTCGTCCAGATCCTCGGATATGAGCAACACTGCCGTCCCCTTGTCGCGCTGCTGCAGCAGCAGCTCACGCACAGATTCCGTCGCGCCGACATCGAGGCCGCGCGTTGGGTGGACGGCGACGAGCAACCCCTCGCAGGCCGTCAGCTCGCGAGCCAGAATGGCCTTCTGTAGATTGCCGCCGGAAAGGAACTTGACCCGGGTCTCAGGTCCCGGCGTGGCAATATCAAATCCATCAATGAGATCCTCGGCGAAGTACCTCATCCTGTCGGGGAAGAGCACCGGGCCGTGGGACAGCTCTGATGTGCGGTAGGCTTTGAGAGCCAGGTTTTCGGCAACCGACATGTCCCCAACCAGGCCCATCTCGACACGATCCTCGGGAACGTGGCTCACGCCAGCCTGAATGGCATGCAGAGGAGCGTTCCCGCCGGGGTAGCTCGTGATGCGCGTTTGGTTGACGTGCACCTCTCCCCCAACGGCATTCCGAAGGCCCGTGATGACCTCCGCCAGCTCCCGCTGACCGTTCCCGGCGACCCCGGCGATGCCGACGATCTCGCCAGCGCGAACGGTGAGCGAGACGCCGCGCAGCGCGGGCAGGCCCTTGTCGTTCAAGGCCCTCAGATCCTCGATTTCGAGGACAGGCACGCCCAACTCGCAGGTGGACTTCTCCAGCTGAAACAGCACGTCGCGCCCCACCATCAACCGCGCCAGCTCCTCCGGTGAGGTCTCGGACGTCGAGCGCGTGGCCACGTTCTTACCACCACGCAGCACGGTCACCCGATCCGAGAACATCATGACCTCTCTCAGCTTGTGGGTGATGAAGACCGCCGCCTTGCCCTCTCTGACGACCCGGCGCAAGACCTCAACCAAGTCATCCACCTCCTGTGGCGTCAGGACAGCCGTCGGCTCATCGAGGATGAGGATATCCACATCTCTGTAGAGCAGCTTCAAGATCTCCACCCGTTGCTGCTCCCCCACCGAAAGCTGCCAGATATGGGCGTCCGGATCGACCTTCAGGCCATACTGTTCACCCAGTTCCTCCAAACGACGTTTGACGCGACGAAGCTCCGGCTGAAAGGAGAGCCCCTCCAGGCCAAGGACGACGTTCTCCGCTACCGTCATCGTCTCCACCAGCATGAAGTTCTGGTGTACCATACCAATGCCCAGGTCATAGGCATCTCGGGGAGACTGAATGTCAACGCGGTCACCGCGCACAGCGATAGCTCCCTCATCGGGGCGATAGAGGCCGCAAAGCACGTTCATCAACGTCGACTTGCCGGCGCCATTCTCGCCGAGCAAGGCCAACACCTCCCCCTCGTGGAGTTCTAAGTCGACGTGGTCATTCGCCAGCACACCGGGGAAACGCTTGGTGATGCCCGTCATGCGGAGAATGGGTTCTCGCGTCCTGCCTTCGCTCATCGGTTCTCACTTCCGGTATAGAGACCCTTAGGATCTCTACGCGACCACGCTTGGCGATCCGTCCGGCGCTGAACGACGGGGCTCGCCACCGGTTGAACGCTTGCTGCAGATCCTAAGGGTCTAGCTCTTCGCACGCAGTTTAGGGCTGGCGCCGTGCACGCGGCGCTACTCGGGAATCTCGCCGAGGACACCCTCGACGAACCAGTCCATGCCCAGCATATCGCCGTCGGACATGCACTCCCCGTCAGCAATGGCTTCGTTGCCATCTTGGTCGTTGATGGGGCCGCAGAAGACGTCCCAATCGGTGTCCGTAATCCTCTCCCTCTCCGACTGAACTTGCTGGCGCACGTCGTCCGGCACCAGTGGGCTCATCTCGGCCAGTCTCACGATTCCGCTCTCCAGACCGCCCCAGAACTGGTGGGTCTCCCACGTGCCGTCGATCATGGCTTGCACCGTATCGACGTAGTAGGTACCCCAGTTCCACTGCGGGCTGGTGAGGACCGTATCGCCGACGAACTGGCGCATGTCGGAGTCGTAGCCGATGCTCAATGCGTCGCGCTCCTTGGCAGCCTTCTGGGGCTCTGTGGTATCCTGGTGCTGCGTGATGATGTCAGCCCCCTCGTCGAGGAGAGCCTCGGCGGCCTCGAGCTCCTTGACCGGATCGTACCAGGTGTTGGTCCATACCACGCGCACCTCGGCGTCGGAGTTGACCGAGCGGACGCCCAGCGTGAAGGCATTGATCCCGCGGATCACCTCGGGGATGGGGAACGCCGCGACGTAGCCGATGATGTTGCTATCGGTCATCTCGCCGGCCACGATGCCCGACAGGTAGCGTGGCTGATACATGCGTCCGAAGTAGGTAGCCATGTTCTCGCGCGTCTTATACCCCGAACAGTGCTCGAAGAGCACATCAGGGAACTCCTCGGCCACCTCCATCGTGGGGTCCATATAGCCGAACGATGTCGTGAAGATGGCATCCCAGCCCTCTTCGGCGTACTGCCTGATGACGCGGGTCGCGTCAGGACCCTCGGGTACGTCCTCGATGTAGGTGGTTTCGACCTTGTCGCCCAGCTCCTCCTCCAACATCTTACGTCCCCGGTCGTGCTCATAGGTCCAACCCAGGTCACCTGGGGGGCCAATGTAGACATAAGCTACCTTCACGGGCAAGTCAGTTTCGGCGCTCGGCTCATCTGTTGGTTCCGGCTCTTCTGTGGGGGGCTCGGTTGGCTCGGGCGTAGCGGCCTGACCACAGGCGGTCAGAACCATAGCCGCGACAACCAGAAGACCCATCACGTGCCATAGATGCTTACGCATTCTTCACCTCCTAGTGAGACATAGAATCGAACTATTAAGCAGAAAGGTCACAAATTACCGGCAGAAGCCTTCGAGGAAGGATCAGTCCACACCACCTCCTTGTCTCCAACGCAGAAGTGCACCAATGATAGCATAATCTAGCCGCCTTAGCAATTGCCTACATGCCCGTGGGAATGTCGAAGAAGACCGTGTCCAGGCCGAATTGTTCCTCCAGGTGACGCGCCAGAGCCTTCACGCCCAGTGTCTCCGTGGCGTAGTGCCCGGCGAAGAGCACATTGAGCTCCCGCTCGACGGCCTGGTGGAAGAAGGTATGGCTCGTCTCGCCGGTGATGTACGCGTCCAGCCCCGCCTCCGCCGCCTGGTCCATCATTGATGCGGCGCCGCCGGAGATACAACCGACATGCTTGATCTCCTCAGGACCATAATCGAGCACGCGAATGGGTGGCCGCCCCAGGGCCTCGACCAAGCGCCCAATCAGCGTGGAGATATCCAGAGGAGGATGCAAGTGGCCGGCAAACCCTATCTTTAACCCGTGATACTCGCCGAATGGCTTTCTCTCCTCCAGCCTCAGCAGACGAACCATCTCGGCGTTGTTGCCCACCTCGGGGTGTATGTCCAGCGGCAGGTGCATCGCATAGAGGCCACAGCCCCCCTCGATAAGGGTCTTCACCCGCCGGAAGTGTGGGCCAACCAGGCGCAGCGGATCGCTCCAGAACAGTCCGTGATGGACGATGAGAAGCTGGGCCCCCTCGGCAACGGCGCGCTCGAACGAAGCATGGCAGCCATCCACGGCGAAAGCGACCAACGTCACCTCATCAGGGCCTTCAACCTGGAGGCCGTTTTGAGACGTGTCCTCAATCTCCTCAACCCGGAGGTACTCGTCGAGATAGTCGATCAAAGCATCGCGCTCCATTCAAACTCCCCCCTTACTCCAGCCGGTTCCGGCGACTGCGCGCGCCAAAAGACAGGTAGGTCCGCTCTCTTATTCCACCCACTGCTCGATCAGCAGCAGAATCCCCCACAGCAAAGCCAAGATCGCGACGCCGGCGAACAGACAAGTGGCACCCAGCAAGACGGCCCGCGAGCCGTAAACCAGGGCGATGGTCACGCCGCCGCCCACGACCAGGAAACCGGCAACCACCCAGAAGAGCCGGCGCTGCTCGCGGCGCCCCCGAGCACGGCGGTTTGTGGGTTTGCTCTGATCACTCATCTCCTGGTCAGCTCACGCTTCGTCCAGGAACAGAGGCACGAAATCGAATGCCTCCACGTCGACCAGCCCCTGATCCGTCAGCTTCAGAGAGGGAATGACTTCGAGAGCCAGGAAACCAAGGGTCATCAATGGGTCATGCAACGCTGACCCCATGTCCTGGGCGGCCTTCACCAGTTCGTCCATCTGACGGCGGAGTGTCTCCAGCGGCTGGTCGGACATCAAGCCGGCGATGGGCAGCGGCACCCGAGCAAGCACGTGATCGCCAACGGCGGCGACCAGTCCGCCACCGAGCCTCTCCACGGCGCGGGCCGCGGTCATCATCGAAGCGTCGTCGCACCCGGCGATGGTCAGGTTGTGCGCGTCATGGCCGACGCTCCCGGCCAGCGCGCCCCGATTCAACCCCAGACCGTGTACGAAGCCCAAACCCACGTTGCCGGTGCCTCGGTGCCGCTCGACCACGGCCAGCTTGAGGAGGTCTCGCTCGATGTCGGCGACAACCTGGCCTCCTCTCACCGGCACCTGTCTCACGAGGTGCCGTGTGACGATCTGGTCGGGCACCAAGCCTATCACGCGCACATCCACGGCCTCGACAGCCGGATCGGGAGCCGAGACAGCGAAATCTAATCCGTCCCAGTCGACGTTGACCGTGTCGCGCACAGCGGACGCCTCCACGCTGGGCTCGGGCCACTCACCCACCGGTTTGCCCTGCTGCGCCACCAGTTGACCACCAGCGATGACCGTTTCGGCCTGGAAGTGGTGCAGATCGGAGAAGATGACCAGATCTGCCCGCCTGCCGGGGGCGATGGCGCCGCGATCGTGCAAGTGGAACCATTGTGCGGCGTTGAGGGTCGCCATGCGGATCGCGGTGACGGGATCGAGCCCTTCGGCAACCGCCAAGCGGAGCAGGTAGTCGATGTGACCCTCGTCGAGGAGATCGGCCGGGTGACGGTCGTCGGTACAGAAGCCGCAGCGGCGGCTGTTCTCCTGAGTGACGGCAGGCAACAGAGCGCGCAGATTCTTGGCGCCGGTGGCCTCTCGGAGGAAGACACGCATCCCCAACCGCAGCTTCTCCGTCATCTCCTCGGGCGTGGTGCACTCGTGATCGGACCCGGGGCCGGCGCCGACGTACGCTTGAAGCCACTTCCCGCTCAAGCCCGGGGAGTGACCATCGATGAGGCGATCCCGAAATGCCTCGATCTTCGCCACAGCCTCTGGGTCTCCCAGGACCAATCCCGGCACATTCATGAACTCCGCCAGACCGACCACCCGAGGCAGATCGACGAGCTCCATCAGATCACCGGCGGTCAATTCCGCCCCGGCGGTGGCCATGTGCGTGGCCGGGACACATGAGGGGAGATTCACCAAGACGGTCAAGGGCAGCCCCTCGGACACGTTAAGCATGTAGCGAATCCCGTCAGCGCCGACGACGTTGGCAATCTCGTGGGGATCGGTGACAACAGTCGTGGTGCCGCGGGGAAGCACAGCCCGGGCGAATTGGGGCGGTGTGACCATCGAGGACTCAACGTGGACGTGAGCGTCGATGAGCCCCGGGCAGACGTAGCGACCTTGAAGGTCGATCTCCTCCTTGGCGTCGTACGCCGGGCCGACGCCGACGATGGTGTTCTCGGCAATGGCAACGTCGCCCTCAAGGATCTCACCGGTGAAGACGTTAACGATCAACCCATTGCGAAGCAGAAGGTCAGCAGGTTCATCGCCGCGGGCAACGGGGAGAAAGTGAGCTAGCTCCATAAGAACGCCCTCCTTAACCATACTATGATACACAGCTGATCATCCTAACGTGGGACGGGTTTCTGTAGGCGCAGCGGCCCCGTCGATTCCTACAGTTCACCAGCGTCAAGCCCGCACCTCCGTACGTGCCGCCGCCACGGGCGGTCCCAGCGCGGCAGCCTCACCCACCACCACCGGCACCCCCGCGGGCTGTGTTACCGCTGATCGTGCTATTGACGACATTCACGTTTCCGTCGATGCCGATGAATAGCTACTTTGAAAGCCCCACGTCATCCGTCGGACGACAACGTAGTAGAGGCTCGCTTGAACGAACGCATATGTCGTCACGTCAAAGGTTCGCGCTTCATGAACTGTCCCCGTCCTTTGCGTCCGACGAAGCGCCCCTGGCGATAGATGATCTCACCTCGAGAGATGGTTGTCTTGACCCGGCCGCGCAGGTCCATGCCCTCGTAGGGCGTGTAGCCGGCAAGGTAATGGAGATCTTCAGCGTGAATCTGGCCTGGCGGGGCCGGATCGTAGACGACGATATCGGCGTCTGAGCCAGGCTGGAGCATGCCCTTTCGCGGCCACAGTCCCCACAGCCGTGCCGGGTTGGCAGATAGTAGCTCGACCACGTGCGGAAGCGTCAAACGACCGTCAGCGACACCGTAGGTGAACATCAGGGGAAGCAACGTTTCCATCCCAGGGAGCCCACCCGGTGTCTCGGTGAAGTCATTCAAAGCCAGCTTCTGAACCCGGGTGTAGTCACAGTGATCCGTCGCGACAAGGTTCACCAGGCCAGCTTCGACCAGCCTCCAGAGTCGGTCCAATTCTCCTGGATCGCGCAGCGGCGGCTGCAGGATGTAGCGCCACGGCTCCGGACCGTCATAGACCGACCTGTCAAGGATAAGGTATTGCGGGCACGTCTCGCACGTCGCCAGCTGACCAGCATCCACAGCTTCGGCGACCAGAGACACGGAGCGAGCTGTGGAGCAGTGGCAGATGTGTACCGGGGATCCGGCTGCCTCGGCCAAAAAGAGCACCCGCTGAATCGCCTCTTGCTCGGCGAGGGCCGGGCGAGATGCTCCGTGATGTCGCCAGCTTGTCTCTCCGGCCGCCACCAAGGCCTCAGTTCGGCTGGTGACCAAGTCGTCATTTTCGCAGTGAACCAAAGGAAGGACAGCGTGGTCAGCGCAAGCCTTCATCAAGCGGAGAATCTTCGCATCGTTGGCGTAGTAGTTGGGCCGGTAGGTGGTGTAGAGTTTGACGCTGGGCGTGCCTAGCGCCACCAGATCACCAATCTCGCCCTCTCGGTCGGGGGGCAGATCGGTGACCATGACGTGTAGGGCGTAGTCGATGGTGGCCTGGCGAGCCTCTACCAGACGAGCCTCGACTGCCTCGGCCAACGTCTGACCCGGAAACTGGGTGGCAAAATCGACGACGGTGGTGACACCGCCACAGGCCGCTGCTCGCGTGCCGATGAACCAGTCATCAGGTGTCTGGTAGACGCCGGTGTCGAGCTTGATGTGCGTGTGAGCATCGATAACGCCAGGCAGGACGTAGCAGCCCTCGGCATCTACGACTCGCGTATCATGTGCCATCGGCAACCCGCGTCCCAGAGCTTTGATACGCTCGCCCTGCGCGAGAATGTCCGCCTCAAGCAGGCCTTGAGAGGTGACCAACGTGCCGCCTCGAATAAGCAACGTGGCGCTGGAGGGTTGTCGCAAAGCAAACTCCTTCGCTTTCGCCGTTCAAGTTGACGTCAGTTTCGTCATGATACCTGGAAAGGGGCAATTTGCAATCGTAACTACTTACCTTATGGCCCCTACGCTGCCGACGAATTTGTCATCCGGCGGTTTCGCGCCGAATACTGCGGATCGCGGATCCGACAGGAGCGGGAGGTGAATGGTTATTTGCAATCTATCTTCTGCAGCCATCTGTTTGGTGGACCAGGCGCGAGGGGTGGTGCGCCTGCGCCAGGGCATGGCGGAAGACGGTATGGGTGAGGATCGGGCGGTCAGTTCCGACAGCTTCGCGCCGCCCCTGGTGTGGCCCCGGATCGAGCTGACGCCGTCAGGCCAGGTGCCACTCGATCAGCAGCTCCCGGTCGAAGGTGCGTTCTAGCAAGTCGCCCTTCTCCAGTGCTGCATCCCGCTCCGGTATGGGGTACATGCGCACGGCGCAGTCCACGGCGATCTGCTGAGGCGATATCTCACACGAGAGATCCCGGACGACGTTGCGATGTGTGCGATCCAGGCCGTCGGCCACCCGCAAGAGCGCCGCCAGAATGGTCACGCGGTACTGATCCACCGGCGACAGCGCAGCGAAGTGACCGTGTTTGTCCTTGGGGAGCGCCCGGCGATGGTAGCGGGCGATGGAGGCAATGATAAGCCGCTCCCGCTCATCGAACGGCAGCTCCGGCGCATCAAGGATAAGATCCCGGGACGTCTTGTGATGTCCCTTCTGTCCCTCGATCCAGCCGATGTCGTGCAGCAGAGCGCCACAGCGCAGCCAGAAGCGCTCCTCCAAACCAAGTCGATGCAACGGCAGCAGCTCATCAAACAAGCGGAGGGAGAGCCTCGTCACGTGATGGGTGTGCTCCTTCTCGTAGTCGCAGCTTTCCGCCAGCTGAAACACGGCCTTCAGGCGCTTCTCCCTCTCCGCCTCACCCCAGGGCGGCGCGCCTGGAGCAGATGCGTCCCACGCCTGCGGCGTCTCCATCACATCGTCCAGGGCATGGCCCTGTATCATCATCTGGGCGAATGCCTCCGGCAATTCCTTTTCTCTGATGGCAGCGACCGCGCCTCCCACGTCGTACGCCACGCGCTCGTGGTGCACCTGGAAGTCCTGACCTGAGGACTGCCCGATCTGCAGGATGGCGTAACAAGCACGTGGATCGCCGTCGTCGGGCCGGCCCACGCTGCCGGTGTTGATGAAGTGCACGCCGTCCACGCTTCGCGCGAAGGGGAGATGCGAGTGACCGCAGATGATCACGTCGGCCTCGACCATCGATGCCAGCTCGCGCAGCCGCTCATCAGGGGTGTCGGGGGTGAGATGCTCCTTCACCGAGGCCGGGCTCCCATGCGTCAGCAGGATGCGCAGGCCCTCGACCTGCAGCTCCCTCTCCCTTGGGAGCGAGCCGAGGTACTCACGGTTCTTCTTGGTCAGGGCGTGACGCGTCCATTGGAAGGCCAGAAACTTCTGCGACTCCTTCGTCTTCCGCCACTTCTTTCGCTTCTTCTTGAACGTCAGCACCTTGAGGTCGTAGTTACCTGCGATGCTTACCGCTTGTTCGTCTCTCAGCCGCTCGATCACCTGGTTGGGGAAGGCGCCATAGCCGACAAAATCGCCGATGTTCCAGATAGCCTCGACCTCTTGCTGCCTCGCCCGGTCGAGCACGGCCTCCAGCGCAGGCAGGTTGGCGTGCACGTCACCGATCAATGCTACCCTCTTACACGAAGGGAAGCGG
>CAYQZG010000082.1:0-17069 GCA_964421785.1 uncultured Anaerolineales bacterium | reverse complement strand
CGCTCGGAGAGGTTTGTAACCCCCGGCTCTCGCCGGAGAACCTGACAGGTCTGTAACTGGACCTGTCAGATCTGCGAGGCAGCGATCAACACGTCCCGTGGGCCAGCAGCGCGACCTTTTTGCCCTGGTGGAACAGCTCGTTGTAGGTGGCGCAGGCCTGCGGGGTGGGCTGGAGGATCAGCTCTGCGATGCCGTGTGCGCGGATGGCCTTCTTCACCTTGTCGGGGCACGTGATGGCACCGTGCACGCCCATGCCGATGATCAGAACGTCGACGTCGCAATCGTAGACGCCCGTTATCATCGACTTCTTGAGCTTGTGCCCCTCCCGCTCATCCCATGCGCTCACATCCTCGCCAATCAGGCGGATGTCCTTGCCCACGCCGCTCGTCGTGGAGTGCTCCTCGCCGTCGATGACGAACGTGCCCCACGAGAAATGCTCTATAGGACCTCTCGGATCGTCGAGAATCTTGGCCTCCTTCCAGCCTGATGACGCAGCACACAAAGCAACCGCCGCACAACGGGCACCACTATCCACGCGGGAGCGATGCTCACGACTCCGACGTGGTACTCAGGTGCGTCAACAGACCTCGTACGTGCTGGAGGAATCCCCCCGGTCGCAGGACAGTCACCTCCGGGTGGCCTGGTTGAAAGTCGCGCACATTGAAGGTCACCAACCAGGGACACCCCTCGCGCAGGGCGGTGACCAGGATGGGGAGATCTTCGGGTTCGGCCAGGTCAGTATGCGGCTCGAGATCCGCCCAGCTGGGGTCTGGGACGACGCGAAGGCAGCGATCTACCAGAAGGCGAAATACCGCAAGGGAGTCGGGCAACTTGGCGGACAGGTTGCGCCTTGCTTCGGTCACCGCCTGCCGGGGGGCGATGGCATCGATCAACGTGATCTCCGCCATACGGAGCACGACCAGGCTCGCGCCGTGCATCGTAGGTGAGGCAGCACCGGCGAAAAGCACATCCGCGTCCACGAGAACACGGGGATTATCGGGCTGCGCCATACGTCTCCCGGTAGTACCGCTTGCGTTCCTCTCGCAGGCTCTCCAGCAGTTCTTCAGTGCTCAGACCGGCCTCCTGCCGCAGTCGCTCGATCTCCCGCGCCAACTCCGGCACCATGGGCACCATAGGAGTAAGCACAAAAATACCATCCAGATCCAGTAGGCGAAACGTATCCCCTTCCTCGACGCCGTACTTGCGCCGCAGATCGGCGGGCAAGGTGAGCACACCCCTCTTGCGCACCTGAACAGTCAAATCCATGGCAGGTCTCCTCTCCTCAGTATATCGGTCAGTCCCGAATATCTGCCTCTACAGTATACCATGAAACAGGAAGGAGGACAACACTCATCAGGACTGGATTGAGCAAGGCCGTCCCCTGGCCCCCATCAATCCTGGAAGGGCGAGGACGACACACCTATGCGAACACGCTGAGAGAGGCGTTCGACACAACGAGGGGGAGCGCTTGCCCGCTCCCCCTGCCAACCCTACCGTTATGCGATTATGGCGCCTGAAGCTTACGCTCGAGGGTCACGCGTGAGCCTCACGCGCTACGCTGAGTCTCCGGCTACCAGCCCATACCTCCTCCGCGCCCGCCGTGTCCGCGCCGGCCCCCGCGCCCGCGACCAAAACCGCGTCCACCGGGCAGGAAGCCCTGCTCCAGCCCTTCGAGCAGCCAGTCGGCTTGCTCCTGGGTCATCCGCCCGTTCTCCACGGCCTGATGAATCGCTTGCTCCATCAGCTCCTCTCGGGCGGCCTCCATCGCGTCGCGCACAGCCTCCATCTCCACGCCCTGCTCCTCGGCGATCTCGGCCAGGGTCTTTCCATCGTGCAGCTCGCTGAAGAGCTCTTCCGGCGTCAGCCCCAGGGTCTCGGCCACCTCGTCGTACATAGTCCAGAATCCCTCGCTGAACTGGCCAAAAGCGCCGCCCATAGGGCCGCCGGGCTGCCACGGCTGCTCCAACCGCTCGGGGAGCTCCTCGGCCAACCGCTCCAGCATCTGGTCCATGCGCTCCTCGGTCAGCCGACCCTCGTCCACGGCCTCCTGCAGCCGGGATTCAGCCTCGGCGATAGCGGCGTCCACGATCTCCTGCGGGTCGACGCCCTCACCCTCGGCGATCTCGGCGAAGGTCTGGCCATCCTCGAGGGCGGCGATAACCTCGTCCTCGCTTAGGCCGGTGACCTCAGCGGTGACCTTCACCAGGCCCTGATGCCCACCTTGGAACGGGCCGTGACCCGCCATCGGGCCGCCGCCGACCATGCGGCCACCGAAGGGGATCATATCGCCCACCGACGGCTGGGGCCTCTGGGCGTAAGCGATGCCTACGCCCCCAAGCAGCAGGACGAACGCTCCCAGTGTCCCTAACACGATGTACCACGTCTTATTCTTCAGCACGTCACACCTCCTTGGATCTAGTTGAACCTCGTTTACGTTAGGAACTATACCCAAGCCATGTGAAGATTCGATGAAGATGAGGTGAAGGTTGGATGGAGATTGCCAAGGTGCGGCGTACTTCCGAAGTGCATCGCACCTTCAAGGCCCGGATCAGTATCCCAGTACCCGGCTGCGGTGATGCAGCCGCGCGGCGGGGATCAAGAAGAGCACCAGAAGTGCCGGCAATAGCGCCAGATCGAGCCAGGGGCTGAGGAAGCCCTTTCCCAGCACGGCGTGGTTCATCAGATCCTGAGCGTAGGTGAGAGGTGAGAGGTAGGCCAGGGCTCGCGCCCAGGGCGCCATCTCCTCTAGTGGGATGAAGATGCCGCTGATGAACATAAGCGGCCAGCGCACTAGAGTGCTGGGCATCATGATATTGCCCACCGAACGGGTGGGGATGGAGGCGAAGGCGATGCCGAAGGCGGCAAAGGCCAGGCTGGAGAGAGCGATGCCTGCCAGCAGCAACCCGGCGCTGGTCACGGTGATCCCTAGTCCCAGCACCCCGATCGAGAGCGGGATCAGTGAAACCGCCGTGCCGAAGAAGGCCCCTACCATGGTCTTGCCCAACAGCAGCGTGACCAGGGACATGGGGGCCGCCAGCAGCCGGTCGTAGGTGCCCATGCGCCGCTCCAGGGGGATGATCACTGGTCCAGCCGACGAGGCGGTGAAGAAGGTGGTCAGGGCCAGCAGACGCGCCATCCCGACCGCCGCTCCAATCTCCCGCTTGATGGAGAAGGAGAAGAAGAGAAAGAAGGGTAACATAAGCCCGAACATGATCATCGGCGGGGTGACGTAGTAGACGCGCACGTCCTTGACCGTCACCGCCCAGGCCTGGCTGATCTCGTCTCGCAGTCGTGCGGTCCATTCCCTCACCGTCGGTCTCCCCTCCTACCTCTCGCTCCACGTCCTCTACCCTTCGCCGGCGGCGCGTCATGGCGCACCGTCCCGATCTCCTGCCCCGTGATCTCCAGGAAGACGTCCTCCAGACTGGGGCCAAGCGTGCTCAGGCTGACGATCTGCTGATCGTGCGAGCGGGCGTAGTCGACCACCCGGGGGAGCAGCGCCGAAGGGTCCTCGGTGTAAAGCCTCCATTTATCGCCCATCTTCACCGGTTTGGTCACACCGGGCAAGGAGGCCAAACCCTGCGAAGGGTCAGCCCCCTTGCCAGGTTCGACCGCTACCTCCACCGACTGCACCCGTCGGAAGGCGGCCTTGAGGCGCTCCGGGGTGTCGATGGCCGCGATCTGGCCGTGGTTGATGATCGCTACCCGGTCGCACAACAGATTCGCCTCCGCGATCTGGTGGGTGGTGAGGAAGATGGTAGTGCCCTCGGCGTTCATCTGGCGGATCAGATCCCGGATCGACCGGGCGCTTTGTGCATCCAGCCCCGGAGTCGGCTCGTCCAGGAACAGCAGCGTCGGCCTGTGTATGATGGCCATAGCGATACTCAGGCGCCGCCGCATGCCCTTGGAGAAGTCCTCCACTTTCACGTCGCGTTTCTGCCACAGGCCAAAGGCCTCCAGGAGATCTCGTCCCCGCGACTCTCGCTCGCCCCTGGATACGCGATAGAGCCTGGCCATGAACATCAGGTTGCCCCAGGCTGTCAGCTCGGTGTAGACGTTCGATTCCTCCGGCACGAGGCCCATCTGCCGCTTGACCGGATAGGGGTTGCGCGTCAGGTCGTGGCCGCTGATCAGGATCCGCCCCTCGGTTGGCTCCAACAGCGTGGTCAGCATACGCTGCGTGGTCGTCTTTCCGGCTCCGTTCGGCCCCAGGAAGCCGAACACCTCCCCCCGGTGCACCGCGAAGTCGATGTGATCCACAGCGAGCAGATCGCCGTAGACCTTGGTCAGCCCCTCTACCTCAATCGCTTTCCTCACCGTCCTCCTCAGGGCGTCTTGAGCCAGGGATCGTCAGACCGATCCCTCTGCACCCTCCCGCGACTCGGCGAGCAACAGCCAGTACCCACCGTTATGCACGGGTTTTCACCTCGTAGGGGCAGATGATCGTACCCCCTGCACAGCTCTGACACTCGACCTGTATCGTGGTATGCTCGATACCGAATTGCTCGGAAAGCGCTGCTCTCAGGTCCTCCATAATGCTCTGAGCCTCGCTGAGCGATTGATCGTTCAACACCACGTGGGCGCTGAGGGCGACGTACCCCGGGCCAACGGTCCAGACGTGCAGATCGTGCACCTTCGAGACACCGGGCACCTCGTCCATGGCGTCAGCCACCTTCGTGGCCGTCAAACCCTGGGGGACACCCTCAACCAGGATGTGCAGCGCTCTGCGAAGCACGTTCCCGGACCCCACCAGGATGATGATGCCGATGACGATGCTGATCAAGGGATCGACCACCGTCCAGCCGGTCAGGACGATGACGACACCGGCGACGATGACACCTACCGAGGCCAATGCATCGCCCAGGACGTGCAGGAACGCGCTGCGGACGTTCAGGTCTTCGTGGTCGTGACCGCGCAGGACGAACGCCACGAGCAGATTGACCACCAGCCCGATGAAGGCCACGACCAGCATGGGACCGGCCAGGATCGGCTCGGGGTTCGAGAAGCGCTTTATGGCCTCGCGGAAGATCTCGAAAGCGACCAGAAGGAGGGTGGCGCCGTTGGCAAGGGCGGCCAGGACCCGCAGACGATGATAGCCGTAGGTGTGACGGTCGTTAGGCGGGAGGGAGGCCAGCCGGATGGCCACGTAGCTCAGTGCCAGGGCAAACACGTCGAGGAAGACGTGCGCTGCGTCGGAAAGGAGCGCCAGGCTGCGCGTCAGCAGGCCCCCCGCGAACTCGGCCAAGAAGATCAGCCCGGTCAGGGCCAGCGACAGCAAGAACCTTCTCTCAACCCCATCGTGGTCGACGTGATGGTTATGTTCCATACGGTATTATCCCCCGCAGCCGGCGATTAACACAAGCGGCCATTCGCCTGCTTCCGGTTGGCGTGCAGTGTCATAGGGAGGGCACACGTCTAGACCGCTTCCTCGATCGGCTTGCAGGTGGCGTGGACGTAGACGAAATTATCCCGCTGCGGCAGCAGCTCGATCACCTCGATGATCTCGAATTGATCTCCATTCAGTTGAATATGATCACCAACCGTCGGCGATTGGTCCTCGTTGACGATCGCGCCGGGGTGCGAACCTCCGACGATGACATAGCTTACCTTGTAGATCACAGCTCACCCTCCGCATCCAGCCGCACCCGGAGGTTGCGGTGCCGCAGCTTGAAGGAAAGATCGGAGGCGATGTTCCGCATCACAGCGTAGCCGATCTGAGGATCATCGTCGCAGAGATCCAGCAGCGCCCGGCGTGGAATGACACACAGGCTGGTGCCGTCCTGAACGCAGCGGACCGTCGCTGAGCGGACACCTCGGTCCAGAAGCGCCATCTCGCCGAACGACTGACCGGGACCGAGCTCGACGATGGGCTCCATGCGCGGCGGGCCGTGCACGTCGGGGATGGAGCCCTTGGACACCAGAACCTCGACCATACCAGCGCAGACGATGTAGATCTCGTTACCGGTCTCTCCCTCACGAACGATCACGTCGCCGGCTCTGTGCTCGACTTCCTCACTCAGGGCAGCGATCTTCTTCATATGCTCATCGGTCAGTCCGGAAAAAAGTTCACTCCGACGCAGCACGTCAATGGCCGTCATGTCAGTCTCCCCCTCTCGCTCTTGCGAAACGCCTCTGCTCGGTCGACATAGTGGTCGGCGGCGGCGTGTAAGTGGTTGACCTCTTCGTCCGTAAGCTCCCGCACCACCTTCGCCGGTACCCCCAGCGCCAGGTGCCGGGGAGGAATGACCTGCCCCTCGGTCACCACCGCGCCCGCGCCGATCATGGCTTCACCGCCCACGGATGCACCGTTGAGCACGATGGCTCCGATGCCGATCAAAGCCCCATCGCCAATCACTGCCCCGTGAAGCACGGCGCGATGACCGACGGTCGCTCCGACCCCCAGGGTACAGGGGATGCCCTCATCGGTGTGAATCACCGAGAGATCCTGAACGTTGGTCCGTGCTCCGATCACGATCGGTTCGTTGTCGCCGCGCAGCACGCAGCCGAACCAGACACTTGCTTCGGGTCCGATCTCCACCCTGCCCAGAATCGTGGCATTTGCAGCGACGTAGGCGCTGTCGTCGATAAGCTCCGCATGATACGTGATGTCCATCGTATCCTCACCTTTCAGGATTCAGGTGTCTTGGGCCAAGATAAGGGTGCGATCACTCCCAGCCAGGCGCTGACGGCAGGGACTCACCCGCTTTCGGACCCAGCTTCTGGCCTGTATTGTACCATAGAATTGAACCCTACTAAAGCAACATCATCACCCTCCTCAGAGCAATCGCATCTGAACGGAACAAACCCATCTATGTCGGGTCTTCTGGTTGCCTGTCCTGACACTGCTGAAATCGACGTCAATCCTTTGCTGGCTTTCGAGAAAGGCGCTACGGCGATAGATGCGTGTGCGATCGTCAAAAGCCAAAGAACTTGACGAAAGCACCCTTTTCCGTTACAATCGCCTCGCATTTTCGTGAATGATCCAGGTTTACTGTAAAGATGTTTGAGAATCTTACCGATAAGCTGCAGTCAGTCTTTCGAGACTTGGGCAACCGCGGCATTTTGCGCGAGGGTGATGTCGGCGAGGTGCTGCGCGAGATCCGTCTTGCCCTTCTTGAGGCAGATGTCGACTATAAGGTCGTCAAGGATTTCACCGGCCGCGTGCGAGAGCGTGCTGTGGGGGCCGAGGTCACCAAGAGTCTCAGCCCCGCCCAGCAGGTCATCAAGATCGTCCACGAGGAATTGATCGAGACTCTGGGCCGACCCGGTCGCCTGGAACTCACGGGATCGGCGCCGTACGTGATCATGGTGGTTGGCCTCCAGGGTTCCGGCAAGACGACGACGGTCGCCAAGCTGGCTCAGCACCTTTCCCAGAAAGGCCGCTTGCCCATCATGGTTGCCGGGGACACGTATCGGCCCGCTGCCGGCAAGCAGCTTGAAGTGCTCGGTCATCAGCTCGATCTACCCGTCTACGGTGAGGGGCAGAGCAGCCCACCACAGATTTGTACTCACGGTGTGCGCGAAGCACGCCGTCGAGGCCGCGACGTGGTCATTCTCGATACCGCCGGCCGGCTGCAAATCAACGACGACATGATGTCAGAGTTGGAGGCTGTCAAACAGGCGACGAATCCCGTTGAGACGCTGCTCGTGGCGGATGCGATGACGGGACAGGAGGCGGTCAACGTCGCCGAGGGCTTCCACGGTCGTATCGATCTGACAGGGCTGATTCTAACCAAGGTTGATGGCGACGCACGCGGTGGTGCTGCCATCAGCATGCGCGCGGTCACGGGTGTACCGATCAAGTTCCTGGGCACCGGGGAGAAGACCGACGCGTTGGAGGTCTTCCATCCGGATCGGCTTGCGTCTCGCATTCTGGGGATGGGGGATGTGCTGACGCTCATTGAGCGCGCCGAGCAGACCTTCGATGAGGAGCAGGCCGAGCAGATGGAGCGCAAGATCCGCGAGGCAAGCTTCGACCTGGAGGACTTCCTGGAGCAACTGCAGCAAGTCAAGCAGATGGGGCCGCTGACGCAGCTCCTAGAGATGATTCCCGGTATGCGGGGCATGGCTCAGCAGGTATCCGCCGAGGCCACCGATGAGCAGTTCAAGCATATTGAGGCCATTATCCTTTCGATGACGCCCGAGGAGCGACGCAACCCCCGCATCATCAAAGGCAGCCGCAAGAGACGCATCGCCGGCGGTAGCGGCACCTCGGTGCAAGAGGTCAATATGCTTCTGAAGCAGTTCCGTCAGATGCAGCGCATGATGAAGCAACTGGGGCGAGGGCGCGGGGAGATGCAGCGGTTGATGCGAATGTTGGGATAAGTTGGTATATTGGCAGATTGGGAGATCGGCACCAGATTGCCAGTTCACCAATCGCCGAATCTGCCAGTTTCCCAACGTACTTATGATTCACATTAACTAATCTGAACAGGAGGAATATGGTCAAAATCCGATTACGTCGTGTTGGCTCCAAGAAGCAGACAAGCTTCCGGGTGGTCGTGGCAGACTCACGATCTCCACGCGATGGGAGATTCATTGAGGAAATCGGCTTCTACAACCCCCGTACCGAGCCAGAGACGCTGCGTATTGATGAAGAACGTGCTTTGCATTGGTTGAACGTAGGGGCACAGCCTACGGATTCGGCGGCACGCCTGCTGAGGACTATGGGCACGATGGATCGCTTCGAGCGCCTGAAACAGGGCGAGTCTCTGGAAGATCTCGTGGCCGAAGCCGAGGCATCGGAAGAAGAGGAAGAAGCGCCGGAGGCCGAGGCGCCAGAGGGTGAGGTCGAAGAGGCCTCAGAAGCTGAGGCTGAAGAATCGGCGGCAGAAGAGGAGGCTGAGGAAGAGGCAGTGGAATCCGAGGCCGAAGTCGAGGAAGGAGAGCCTGAAGAGGGAGCCGGCGAACCCGACGAACCCGGAGAGGAGGGAGAGTCACAGGAGTAGGTAGGCGCTTGTTGAAGAACAGCTTGGCGTGCGCATAGCGGTTCTGTCACCTAGCGCTATTCCCAGAGGCTCACGCACAGAGCTGCCATCGCGGTGGAACTTTGCTCCTCCACTGCGTCTTCATATACACATATCCGTCCACGCTATCACTTAGGAGGGAGGAGCGACCATGGCTTCTTCGATGAAGGATCTGGTCGAATACGTTGCCAAGGCAATCGTCGATGAACCGGAGCAGGTACACGTCTCCGAGATCGAAGGGGAAAATTCCGTCATCCTAGAGCTTCGTGTCGGCCCCGACGATATGGGCCGCGTCATAGGTAAGGGAGGGCGTACGGCGAACGCGATGCGTCGTCTTGTACGCGTCCTTGCCGCCAAGCAGGACAAGCGCGCCAACCTGGAGATTGTCTAGGACCGAAGCAGTCGTCGACGGACGGCTGTCGCGCTGTTCAATGCATAGCGGGCGTCGATGAGAAGGGGTGAGCAGGCAGATAGCCATAGGCAAGGCTCAGGAGCGAGTCGGGACCCTGAGCCTTCTTATGTCGTCGTGGGGCAGGTGCGTCGGCCGCACGGTATAGGGGGCGAGGTGCGCGTCGAGATCCTCACAGACTATCCTGAGAGGCTTGTTCAGCACGACTATCTCTATCTTGCCCATCCTCAGTCGCCCGACGAGGTGGAGGTCTATGCCCTTGAATCGGTTCGACCGCACAAGGGGATCCTCCTTATCAAGCTTGGGGGATGCGACGATCGCGATGCGGCGGAGGAATTTCGTGGGATGCTGGTACAGATACCCCTCGAGGAGGCTGTGCCTCTTGAGGAGGGCGAGTACTACTACTTCCAGCTGATAGACATGGATGTGGAGACGGAAACGGGCGAGTGGTTGGGCCGTGTGGCGGACGTGGTCGAAGCCGGTGCTCACGATGTCTACATCGTCCGTGGCCCTCGCGGGGAGATCCTTCTACCGGCGATTGAGGACGTGATTCTCGAGCTCGACACGGAGAGACGGGAGATGGTTGTGCATCTGCTACCTGGTATGCTGGAGGAGGGTGCAGCATGAATGACTTGGGCTATTGGGTGGGCTTCAACAGAGTTCGAGGCATTGGGCCTCTCCGGCTGCGAGCGCTGCTAGACACCTACGGCAGCATTGAGCGCGCCTGGCACGCATCGGCCGAACAACTGAGCCGCGTTGGCCTCGATAGTCGATCGGTGAAGAACTTGGTGAAGACCCGCTCTGAGATCGACCTGGAACGAGAGCTGGAGCGAATAGAAGCGATGGGCGTTCAGGTTCTTACGTGGGAGAGCCCGGATTACCCACATCTCTTACTCGAAACCCATGCGCCGCCACCGGTGCTTTACATCAAAGGTGAGCTGAGGGAACAAGATGCCTGGGCGGTGGCCATTGTTGGCACGCGCCGGGCATCGACCTATGGTCGCGAGGTGACCCGTCGTCTCGCTCAGGCGTTGGCCCGCAATGGTATCACCGTGGTCAGTGGGATGGCCCGCGGCATTGACGGTGTTGCCCATCGTGCAGCACTGGAAGCCGGCGGGCGTACCATCGCCGTCTTTGGCTGCGGCATTGACCGGATCTATCCGCCTGAGCATCGCAAGCTGGCGCAGCAGATCGCTGCCCATGGAGCCCTTGTCAGTGACTATCCCCTGGGCACACCTCCCGAGGGGAGAAACTTCCCGCCGCGCAATCGCATCATCAGCGGGCTTAGCCTTGGTGTGCTGGTGACAAATGCGGGAAAAACGAGCGGGGCCTTGATCACCGCTGACTTCGCTGCCGAGCAGGGACGCGACGTATTTGCCGTGCCGGGCAGTGTTCTCGCTCAGGGCAGCTTGGGAACGAATCGGTTGATCCAGGATGGCGCCAAACTGGTCGTCCAGGCCGAGGACATCTTGGAGGAACTCAACTTGACCATGGTGGCGGAGCAGAGGGAGGCTCGCCAGGTGTTGCCGGAGGACGAGACCGAGGCAGCGCTGCTGGAGCATCTTTCGGTGGATCCGACGCACGTCGATGACCTTCAGCAGCGGATCGACCTGCCCATCTCAGAGGTGACCAGCACGCTGGCTATGATGGAACTGAAGGGCATGGTGCGGCAGGTAGGCGGTATGAAGTATGTCGTCGCTCGTGAGCCAGGTGTGTCGTACATCGTAGAGTGAGGCGGACATCGGATTCGCCAGGAGCACGCGTCAGATCGATCGTTACCCTGGGAGGGGAACTCAATGGCATTTCATGCACTGATTATGGCCGGCGGGACCGGAACGAGGCTGTGGCCTGTCAGTCGTCGCGATCGGCCCAAGCAGTCGCTGAGGCTGGTTGGGGCCCGTACGATGTTCGAGCACGCTGTCAATCGGATCGCGCCTGTCTTCCAGCCTGATCAGATCTTCATCGTTGCGGGCAGCGAGCACGTTTCCGATCTCGCGGATCAGGCACCGGAATTGCCAGCGCAGAATTTCATCATCGAGCCGGTGGGACGGGGCACAGCACCGGCCATCGGGCTAGGGGCCATACACCTTCGTCGAAGGGATCCAGATGCCGTTATGGCGGTGCTGACCGCCGATCACTTCATCGCGGACGTCGAGCGGTTCCGGGGCGTGCTCGAGGCAGCGGCGGAAGTGGCTTGCGAGGGTCACTTGGTGACGCTGGGGATCGAGCCATCGTCCCCGTCGACCGGCTATGGCTACATTCAGCAGGGGGAGGCCCTGGGCGAGGTGGATGGGTTCGACGTTTTCCGCGCCGAGCGCTTCACGGAGAAGCCAGACCAGGAGACGGCGTTCCGTATGGTGCAAAGTGGAGACTATACCTGGAACAGCGGGATGTTCATCTGGAGAGTCGACCGTATTATGGAGGAGTTCCAAAAGCAGATGCCCGATTTCTACGTCAAGCTCGCCGAGGTGGAGAGTTTGCTGGGGACGGAGGGCTATAGGCCTACCCTTGAACGGATCTGGCCGCAGGTTAAGAAGCAGTCTATCGACTACGGTGTGATGGAGAAAGCGGAAGATGTGACCGTCATCCCCATCGACATCGGCTGGTCGGACGTCGGGAGCTGGGGTAGCCTCGCGGAGTTGCTGGCTGGACTGGGGGAGAGGGACGATGCTGGAAACGTCGTCATCGGTAAGCACGTCGGCATCGATACAGAGGACTCGATGATCTTCGCTGGCGAGCGCTTGATCGCTACGATTGGACTTGAGCATATGGTCATTGTGGATGCAGACGACGCCGTTCTCGTCTGTCCGATGGGGCGTGAGCAGGAAGTCCGCGATATGGTCCATCGTCTGGAACGCGAGGATATGGACGAGTATCTTTAGTGCAGTGCGAGAGATTTCCGCAGAAGCCCGAGGCCCTCTTCTGGAAAACGGATTCCAAGAGGGTCTCATTGGGTTGAGGTGACGTAATTCCGAGCTACTATTGTTGCTGAGGTTCTCTATGAAAGCTTATTGTGTCAAATGCAAGGCCAAACGTGAGATGAAGAATCCCGAGCCGGTGTACACCAACAAGGGGACGCCGGCCACTAAAGGGGTCTGCCCCGAGTGCGGCACAAAGCTGTTCCGCATGGGCCGCACCTCGGCTCACGAAGGTCTGGATCCGGAAGAGCATACCGTCATGTCGAAAGCGCGAGCCAGGCGCGAGAAACAGCCTGGCCTGGTCATCGTCGAGTCGCCGGCCAAGGCGCGCACGGTGAACCGCTTTCTGGGCGACAAGTACAACGTTCGTGCTTCGGTTGGTCACGTGCGTGACCTACCCTCGAATCGTATGGGCGTCGACATTGACGACGAGTTTCGCCCCCATTATATCGTCCCCTCCAAGCGAAAGGACGTGGTGCGAGAGCTGAAGGGCGCGGTGAAGGAATCGTCCAAGCTCTATTTGGCGACAGATCCCGATCGAGAAGGAGAGGCCATCTCCTGGCATCTTCTGGAAGTGCTGGACCCTGTTATTCGCTGGCGACCGGTCCACCGCGTCGAGTTCCACGAGATCACCGAGGAGGCGATTGAACACGCCTTCTCCCATCCCCGCGAAATCGACATGCAGCGGGTCTACGCTCAGCAGGCGCGTCGCATCCTCGACCGCATCGTGGGGTATACCATCAGCCCCTTGTTGCGTGATAAGCTGGGGCGCCGTGGGCTCTCCGCCGGGCGCGTCCAATCCGTCGCCCTCCGGTTGGTCGTGGAGCGAGAGCGCGACATAGAGGCATTCGTGCCCCTCGAGTACTGGTCATTAGAGGCGGAACTGGCCAAGCGGGAGCCCGAACCGGGCTACCCGCCCGCCTTCGTCGCCAAGCTCCACAGAATTCGAGGCGAGGAGGTCGAACTCCGCAGCGAAGACGACGTGCGGGCCGTCCTGGACGACCTGGAGCGCTCGATCTATTCGGTGGTCAGCGTCAAGGAGGGGCAGCGCCGACGCAGGCCCGATCCGCCCTTCACCACCAGCACGATGCAGCAGCAGGCCTCCTATAAGCTCGGGTACACCACCCGACGCACGATGGCCGTGGCACAGCAGTTATATGAGGGTGTCGACTTGGGCGATGGGCCGATTGGCTTGATTACGTATATGCGCACGGACAGCACGAACGTGGCCGAGCAAGCACAAGCTGAAGCGCGTCAGTACGTCATCGAAGAATACGGCGAGGACTACGTGCCGCCGGAACCACCACGCTATAAGACCAAGGCCAAAGCTGCCCAGGAAGCTCATGAGGCGATCCGTCCTACCAGTGTCTTCCGCACGCCGGCGTCGCTGAAGAAGGTCCTGGATCGCAGCCAGCACCGGCTCTACGAGTTGATCTGGCACCGATTTGTCGCCAGTCAAATGGCACGTGCGGTCTACGATACCGTCGCTGCGGAGATCCTGGCCGGCCTCTCCGCCGATGAAGAGGAGCGTCCCTACCTATTCCGCGCCAGCGGCTCTACGCTGCGCTTTCCTGGATTCCTCATTGTGTACGAGGAGGAGAAAGACGAGGACGAGGAGAGTCTGGAGGAACGTAAACGGGAGGAAATCCCGCCACTGGCGGAGGGCGAGCCGCTTGACATGCTGGAGCTGATACCCGATCAACATTTCACGAAGGCGCCGCCGCGTTACTCTGAGGCGAGCTTGGTGCGCGACCTTGAGGCGTACGGCATCGGGCGCCCGAGCACTTATGCCCCAATCCTCTCCAAGATCCAGGAGCGAGCGTATGTGGAACGGCGAGGAAAACGGCTCTACGCCACCGAGATCGGTATGATCGTCAATGATCTTCTGGTCAAGCATTTCCCAGACTACGTTGATCTGAGCTTCACCGCGCAGATGGAGGAAGACCTCGACCTTATTGCCAGTGGCGAGCGAGACTGGGTGCCGATACTGCGAAGCTTCTACGCGCCGTTCGATGAGACGCTCGCCGAGGCACGGGATCGCATGCCCGAGGTTGACATCAACAACCAGCCCACCGGTGAGATGTGTCCCAAGTGTGGCAGTCCTCTCGTCTATCGCTATGGGCGTTATGGGAAGTTCATCGGCTGTAGCAACTTCCCTGATTGTCGCTTCAGCAAGCCCATTCTGGTCAAGACAGGCGCCAAGTGCCCGGCGTGTGGCGGAGATCTGATAGAGAAGAGGACTCGCCGGGGACGTACATTCTACGGCTGCTCCAACTATGACCCTGATGACCCTGAGTCCTGCGACTTCGCTGTCTGGAAGCGCCCCTTGCCGCAGTCGTGCCCCGAGTGTGGGGGGCTGCTTACTGAGGTTCGCCACAGATGGGCTAAGTGTCAGGCGTGTGAGGAAGAGTTTGAGATAGCTGATCTGCCGCAGGACGTGGATGAGGGAACCTCCTGAGAGAGCACCCTTCAGCAGGGGGCAAAGGGGGCGAAGAGACCTGAGGTCGAGCAAGTTGCGCGGTTATTTGCCCTAAAGCTAACTTTGTGATAAAATTGTTGTGCACAAGAGTGGCTTATTGGATAGGTCACCTAGCAAGGTTTCCGCGCAGTTTGCAGAGGCCAGGGGGTAAAAATGGACGTCATCCTCTCACTTGTTCAACAGCGCAAGGTTTTAGTGGCCACCGTCGGAGGGATCGTGGCCGGTCTACTTCTTGGTCTCGCCGTCGGATGGTTAGTGTGGCCTGTGCAGTGGACGAACGCCACGCCCGCTCACCTGCGGTCTGACTTCCAGGAAGCGTTCGTGTTCTTGGTGGCCGAGGACTACGCCGAGACCCAGGATCTGGAGAAAGCGCGCCAAAGACTGGGGGTGGAGTTCTGGGAAGATGAGGAGCTTGCCCGGACGCTTGAGCGAGTTGAGCAGGCGCAAGACGGGCAGCAGGCTCTTGATGTCAGGAAGCTCGCCCGGGATCTGGAAGCTGGCGCCCCTGCTCCAGAGGAGGAAGAGGCTGGAGGTCTCGGCGCCAGGCTGCAACCGGTCACCCTCGTCTGCGGGATTGGGCTGCTGGTGGTAGCTTTGGTCGGAGGGGGGCTTTATCTCTATACGCGGCTGACTGAGAGACGCGAAGCCCCGGCAGGAGCCAGAGATGTGCGGCCCCCGGCGAGGAGAAGGGAGGCGGTTCCTCCTGGGCTGGTCGCCTGGGAAGGACAACCGCCGAGTGCTCAGTTCGTCACCACTTACATGCACGGCGATGCCCACTATGATCCCTCCTTCAGCATCGAGCTTGAGACCGGCGAGTTCATGGGCGAGTGTGGTATTGGCATCTCGGAGGTCATCGGCACTGGCGAATCCGATAAGGTCACGGCTCTCGAAGCCTGGCTGTTTGATAAGAACGATATACGCACCGTGACCAAGGTGCTGATGTCCAGATATGCTTTCAACGACGAGGCGCTTCGCACCAAGCTCGCTCCCAAAGGCGAACCGATCTTGGTTGAAGAGGGCAAGGATATGATCCTCGAGACCAAGATGCTCCGCTTGCAAGTGCACATTGTAGAGGTCGAGTATGGGGATGGCGACGCACCATCTCGCAGCTTCTTTGAGAGTCTAACGGTGGAGCTGGCTGCCTGGGTCAAGCCCGAAGCGGAGGAGGCCGAACCCCGCATTCCCGTCAGTGCTCCAGGCTCGTCGTAACCAGGCTCCACGCTGCCCAAGTCAACCGCAGGTGTTGCTCCTAGCCCTCGCCCGCAAGGTCGAGGCTAGGAGCTTGTTGTATCCAGGCGGGTACTCTCTACGTTAGGGGTCTATGCGGGACGTTTGGCATGCCTTCTTGCGCCTCTTCTTCCGGCTGCTCTACAACGAGTTTGCGTGGAGCTACGACCTTGTGGCCTGGCTTGTGTCGCTTGGTCAGTGGAAGGCCTGGGGACGGACGCCCCTTGCCCACGTTCGGGGTGAACGGGTGTTGGAACTGGGCCATGGCCCCGGGCATCTGCTCGTGGCGTTGGCACAGCGAGGCCTGACGGCTGTAGGGCTCGATCTCTCGCCCAGCATGGCACGCCAAGCAAAGCGGCGATTGCGTCAGTTCGATGTCGCTGTCCCTCTGGTGCAGGCGCGTGCCCAGGTCCTCCCGTTCCGTGAGGGCGTCTTCGACGGCGTCGTGGCCACATTCCCCACCGACTTCATCGTCCATCCGCAGACTCTGCACGAGGTGAAGCGCGTCCTGGGAGCGCATGGACAGCTCATTGTCACTCTCGCAGTTCGCTTCACGGGTGATGGCCCGATATCGTGCTTTCTGGCGTGGCTCTATCGCGTCACAGGACAGAACCAGCTGTCCCCCGACGCTTTTATACGCTGGTTGAAACAGGCTGGGTTATCCTCGCGTGTCGTTTGGGAGGAGGTGAATCACGCCACCATGATGCTCATCATCGCGGAGAAGCATTGAGGGGCAAGCCCCGCCTGCCCTGAGACGTCTCTGAGGTGCGGCTGCGGCGTGTAGCGTCGGTTCCGACAAGGGTGCCTTCGGGAGCAGCCGACGTGTCCCAGCTTGCTCCTCTGCGTGATTCGTGGTACAATTTGGCCAGCGTGGTGGGTGTGGCCTAATTGGTTAAGGCACCTGGTTGTGGCCCAGGCGACTGCGGGTTCGAGTCCCGTCACTCACCCACGGAAAGCCGGATCCAGATCCGGCTTTCGTTGTATCATGCCCCCGTAGCTCAACTGGACAGAGCGTCGGACTTCGAATCCGCAGGCTGGGTGTTCGAATCACCCCGGGGGCGCCTGGAGCA
>CAYQZG010000081.1:0-17162 GCA_964421785.1 uncultured Anaerolineales bacterium | reverse complement strand
ACCTATCGAGCGTGGCTGAGGTGCGTCGCACGCACGGAACGTGCAACGCACCTATTCATATGGTGCCTGGACAACTCTGAGGTGACCGGGTATCATAACCCATGACCATCGACAACCAAGGCAGGAGGATGGGGTTGGCACGCTCTCGGCTCTTCTATGAGACACTGATGAAGCTGTGGCCGCTGGGCCGGTTCATTTACCGGCTGACCAACCGACGTCTCCTGCGGCCCCTATCGCGGCCTTTCTTCAAGGCTCTGAATAGCGAAGCGATCATCATTCCCATACACGAGACGATTGCCGATCCAGAGAGCGTGGTACTGCCGTATCCTATGCTTGTACCGCTCATCACTCACACCAGCACGCGGTTCTTGATGAACGAGTGTATGTGTCGCCGAGGCGAGAACTGCCAGACCTACCCCCAGGACTTCGGCTGTCTGTTCCTTGGCGATGGAGCGACCAGGATTTCGCCGTCGATGGGGCGATTGGTCGACGAGGATGAGGCGATCGCTCACGTTCAACAGGCTATGGATCTGGGGCTGATGCCGCTGGTCGTACATACGACGTTCGATGCCCTGACCCTGGGGATTCCCTATCGACGTATGCTCGGCGTCTGCTTCTGCTGTGACTGCTGCTGTACCGTCCAGCAGGGGCTGCGTCTTGGGCCACCGGCTTTCTGGGACATCGTGGTGCGTCTGCCAGGGCTTACGGTCGAGGTCGATGGCGATTGTGTGGGATGCGGAGCGTGCATAGAACCATGCTACGTGAAAGCCATCTCCCTTTCCAACGGTCGAGCACGTGTCAATGAAGAGCTTTGCAAGGGTTGTGGTCGTTGTCTGACGGCTTGCCCAACCGGCGCCATCACCCTGCGGATGGATGAGGGCGTCGATACGCTGGGCCAACTCGTAAGTCGCATCAATCGGCGGACGGATATCGGTTTGACGAGCTAATGATCGGGTCGAGCGGCGACTGAGGTGCGTCGCACGCACGGAACGTGCAACGCACCCATTAGGTTGTAGGCAGATACTTATGGGTTTTGAGTTCATCATCTTCGACCTTGACAACACGCTCTATCCGCCGGGCAGCGGGGTCATGGAGGCAATCGGTGACCGGATTCACGTATGGTTGTGTAGAGAGCTGGATCTGACGTGGGAGGAGGCGAATGACCTGCGGCGCAAGTATCTCCGCCAGCATGGCACGACGATGGGCGGCCTGATGTCGGAGCACGCTATTGACGTCCGCCACTATCTGGACTTCGTGCACGAGATTCGGATTGAGGAGCACTTGGAACCGAATCCCGCGCTGATAGAGATGCTGGAGAGGATACCACTCCAAAAGGTGATCTATACCAACGCCACGTCCGCGCACGGTCGGCGCGTGCTGCGGGCCCTTGGTGCTCACGAGCAGTTCGAGCGGATTATTGGCATCGAGGAGGTGGGCCTGCACAACAAGTTCAATCGCAAAGCCTATGAACGCATGCTCGCGCTGCTGGAGGCGGCAGGCCCGGAATGTGTGATGGTTGAGGACTCCCCGCGCAACTTACCACCGGCCAAGGCTATTGGGCTGACTACGATCTTGGTGGGGGACAGGCAGAGAACCGGGCGCGTTGACGTCGCCGAGGGTTGTATCGACTTCGCTGTGGAAAGCGTGTTAGAGGTAGAGCGGGTTATTGACCAACTCCTCACAGGCGGCGCGGATGCTACCTTGGGGAATGGTCAAGAGGCGCCCTCGTTGAATGCGTAGAATGGAATGGGGAATGATACACCCTGGTTCTGGAAAGCAAATTCTTGACGCTGGGCCCCTGGTATGTTATAATAGATGCGGCTTGTGGAAAATTCCCCGCCGTCGACAGCGGGTATAGCGTGCCGCATCTTTACAACCGATTATGCTTGCTTTTGATGTCTCTACCCTTCTTAAGGCCCCGCTTGGCAAATCGCTCACCCTGGATATCGACACTGGGCCTAAGGTGCTGGATGACTTGGAGGTGGAGTATCTCCGCGGCTCTGTCCAAGTTATTCGAGTTGAAGAAGGACTTTTCGTCGAAGGTACAGTCGAATCCCAACTGAGGTTGGAGTGCGTGCGCTGCCTAGAGCCTTTTGCTTTCCCCATCACATTAGAATTGGCTGAGTTATTCCGAATGCCAGGTGCCCAATTGAAGCCTGACGTCATCTACGCTGTTGGTGAAAGAGGCGAAATCGACCTGGCCCCCCTGATTCGCGAGTATGCTTGGCTTGCTATCCCGATGAAACACCTGTGCGATCCTGAGTGCAAAGGCTTATGCCCTCATTGTGGTGTGAACCTCAATACTGACTCCTGTCAGTGTGAGGAGATCCACATCGACCCGCGATTAGCGCCGTTGAAGGAGCTCCTGTGATCAAAGGATAGCTTATGGACATCATTGATGAACTGGTAGAAAAAGGCGAGGAGCAAGGCTACTTAACCCTGGCCGACATTCTGGAAGCGCTGCCAGAGGCTGAGGATGAACCAGGACAACTTGATGACATTTTCATTTCCATGCAGGAAGCCGACATCGATGTCTACGAGGACGAGTACGAAGCGAGGAGTCAGATCAACTCGTCGGATGGGCAATCTCCAAACGGTCACGACGCTCCCGATTTAAGCAGAATATCCACGGGCGACACCGTGGGGTTGTATCTCAAGGAGATGTCCCAAGTTCCCCTCCTGGAGACAGAGGAGGAAGTTAGATTAGCCAAAGCCATTGAGATGGGCCGCGAAGCCCAAGAGACCTTGAGTAACAATGGCTTCGACAGAGAGGAACGAAGGCGTCTGGAGAGGGAGATTCGCGCAGGCCTCGCCGCTCGTGAGCATCTGATCAAAGCCAACACGCGCCTGGTAGTCAGCATCGCCAAGAAATATATGGGGCGCGGTGTGCCATTCCTGGACTTGATCCAGGAGGGCAATCTCGGGCTGATGAAAGCCGTGAAGAAGTTCGATTACACCCGGGGCTATCGTTTCAGCACCTATGCAACGTGGTGGATACGGCAGACGATTACCCGCTCGATCGCCGATCAAGGACGCACAATCCGAGTGCCTGTCCACATGTCGGATCGCATTCGCCGGCTCTACAAGACCGCACGCAAGTTGGAGCAGGAGGGCGGTCGCCAGCCAACACCGGAGGAGATTGCAGAGGAGATGGACGTTGAGCCGCAGAAGGTGCGGTGGATGCTCCGCGTCTCCTGGCGCCCGATGAGCCTGGAGCGCCCCATCGGTGACGATGGGGACAGCGATGAACTGGGTAGTTTCATTGAGGACAAGACGAGCCCGATGCCAACGGATAACGCTTCACAGCATCTACTCGCTGAGAAGATACAGGAGATGTTGACCACATTGAGCCCGCGTGAGGCACGCATCCTCAGGCTACGCTTTGGCTTGGTCGACGGTTGTAGCCACACGCTGGAGGAGGTCGGGCAGATGTTTGGGCTGACCCGTGAGCGCATCCGACAGATCGAGGGAAATGCCCTGCGCCGTCTCCGTCACCCCCGTCGCAGTCGGCAGTTAGAGGACTATCTACTGTAGACCAATGTATACATTATGCTGCGGACGCGCTATGCCGATGTACACCTTGCCGTGGCAGGCCGGGAGGGAGGCTCCCAGCCTGCGATAGGCGTCATCTCGCCTTCACGGCATAAACCGCCAGCCCTCCCGCTGGCGGTTTTCGTTTGTTACACACCATACACTGTGCTAAAATTGGGCCTTATGATCGAGAGCTAAAGGAGGAATGTCATGCCTGAACGCATTCTGGTGTCCATTGCCTGGCCCTACGCCAGCGCCAAGATCCACGTCGGTAACGTCACCGGCTCCCACCTGCCCGGTGATATCTTCGCCCGCTACCACCGAATGGCTGGAAATCACGTGCTGATGGTCTCCGGATCCGATTCTCACGGGACGCCCATCACCGTGCGCGCCGAGGAGGAGGGAAGGACCCCACGTGAAGTCTTCGAGCGGTTTCATCATGAGTTTCTAGAGCTGTTCCAGCACTTGGGCATCAGCTACGACCTCTTCACGCATACCGACACGGAGAACCACCACCGTGTGTCACAGGATTTCTTCCGCGCGCTGCTGGAGGCCGGTTACTTGTACAAGGAGGCCCAGCAGCAGATGTACTCTGAGGCGCAGCAGCGCTTTCTGCCTGATCGATATGTCGAGGGCACCTGCCCCGTCTGCGGCTATGAGTCTGCTCGTGGCGATCAGTGCGACAACTGCAATAAACTCCTCGACCCTGATCAGCTGATCGACCCTCGAAGTGCTCTCGATGGCAGCACGCCGGTTCTTCGGGAGACGGTGCATTACTTCCTAGACTTGCCGCAGTTGGCGCGAGAGGGGCTAGCTCAGTGGCTGGCCTTGAACAAGGATCACTGGCGGCCTAGCGTGATCAACTTCGCGCGCAATTACGTCAACGAAGGTCTGCGCGGACGTCCCATCACCCGCGATCTCAAGTGGGGTATCCAGGTACCCCTGGAAGGGTGGAATGAGAAATGCCTCTATGTCTGGTTTGAGGCAGTCATCGGGTACTTCTCGGCCAGCGTCGAATGGGCACACAATAGCGGACACCCGGAGGCGTGGAAAGACTGGTGGTACAACCCCGGGGCCAAGACGCTGTACTTCATCGGCAAGGATAACATCCCCTTCCACGCCGTTATCTGGCCGGCGGAGTTGATGGGCGTGAAGCGCCTTTACGAGGAAGACTCATCGCAGGTGCTCAATCTGCCCTACGATGTGCCGGCCAACGAGTTCATGAACCTGGAGGGGCGGGGGATGTCCGGTAGCCGCAACTGGGCCGTTTGGGCAGACGAAGCGCTCGAACGCTACGATGCCGATGCCATACGGTACTATCTTACGATATCTATGCCGGAGACACGCGATACCTACTGGATGTGGGACGAGTTCGTGCACCGCAACAACAAAGAGCTGGTTGGCACCTGGGGAAACCTAGCCCACCGCGCGCTTACCTTCGCCTACAAGCGCTTTGATGGCCAGGTGCCCACGCCGGGAGCTTTGGATGAGCTCGACGAAGCCCTGCTGGAGAAGGTCGACGACGGATTCGACCGTGTTGGCAAACTGCTGGCCGGTTGTCATTTCCGCGCCGCTTTGGGAAAGGTGATGGACCTGGCTCGGGAGGCCAACCGCTACCTGGAGGAGAAGGGACCTTGGTTCCAGATCAAGGAGGATCGCGAGACCGCCGGGACGACCATCTACGTCGTCCTCAGGACGATTGATTCGCTGAAGGTCCTTTTCGCGCCTTTCCTTCCCTTTTCGTCTGAACGGCTGCATCGCTACCTGGGCTACGAGGATCAGATCTTTGGACAACAATACACCGAGACCTTCGAGGAGGATGGCGGGCGCGTTCACGAGGCGCTCTGCTACAATGACAGCGACGCTGCGGGGGAATGGCGGCCCAGTGAGCTGCCGGCGGGGCAAGCGCTGCGCAAACCCGAACCGTTGTTCGAAGCTCTGGACGAAGAGATGATCGAAGAAGAGCGAGCGCGCCTAGGGATGGAGACGGGTTAGTCGTCGCTCCGTGGTAGATGCGAGATGATGAAGAGGTGTACCCCGCCCATCGCTCTCTGTTTCGTCGGAGCCAAGGCGGACAAACCCAACACTTATGATGAGGAGGATGTATGACCAACGAGCTGATCCAGACGATCTTCGCGCGACGGAGTATCCGCAAGTACACGTCGAAGCCGGTTAGCGAGGAACACATCCAGACATTGCTGAAGGCGGCGATGGCGGCACCGTCGGCCTCCAACCGCAAGCCGTGGCAGTTCGTGGTGGTAACCGAGCGGGGGACGTTGGATGGGCTGGCAGAGTCCCATCCTCACGGCAAGATGCTCTCTGACGCGCCGCTGTGCATCTCCGTCTGTGGTGATCTAACTGAGATGGAGCGCTACTGGGTCCAGGACTGCTCCGCCGCGACCGAGAACCTGCTTCTGGCGGCCGTTGCGCTAGAACTGGGGGCGGTGTGGCTGGGTGTCTATCCGCGAGATGAGCGGGTGAGAGCAGTGCGCCAGATACTCGCCCTTCCGGACCACATCACGCCGCTAAACCTGATCTCTGTCGGTCATCCGGCAGAGGTGAAGCAGCCGCGGACCCAGTTCGACGCTGCTCGCGTCCATCGTGAGACGTGGTAGGGTAAGCCGTTCAAAGGCTCAGGGGAGGCGGTGAGCAAGTATGGACGTGCCACGTTTTCTCGAATGGACCCGGCGTAACAGCACTTTGGTCGAAGTGGAGCGTGCCGTTGATCCTCACCTGGAGCTGGCGCGCGTTATGTTCGCACTGGATGGGAGGCCGGTGCTCTTCCCAAAGCTGATCAACCACCCTGGCTGGCGGGTGCTTTCGGGAATGTGCGCGCAGCGGGAGTACTTCGCGGCAGCGCTGGACTGCACCGTGCCCGAGTTGATCGAACGGATGACGGCGGCGCTGGAACACCCAAGGACGCCGCCGGTGGTTGAGCATGGTCCATGTCAGGCTGTCGTCGAGCCCCCGGATCTGCATCGGCTTCCCATTCCTCGCTATCACCCCGACGATGGTGGACCGTACATCACAGCAGGGGTGACGATGGTCAAGGATCCCGACTTCGGACGGAACACCTGCTTTCATCGCCTGATGCTGCTAGACGAGCGACATTTTTCTGCGCGCATTGTGGAAGGTCGAGGCACGCATGCTGCTTTGAGGAAGGTGGGACAGGATCTCCCTGTCGCCATCGCTGTAGGAGCTCCGATTCAGGTGCTGCTAGCGGCAGCGATGAGCCCAGCCAGGGATGTCGATGAATTGAGCATCGCCCATGCTTTGGCGCCGACGCCCTTGGCTCGCTGCCAGACTGTCCCGCTGGAGGTACCGGCCGAGGCTGAGCTGATCCTTGAGGGTAGGATTACGGGCTCACTAGCCCGTGAGGGCCCCTTTCCCGATCTCACAGGCACGATGGATCATGTGCGCGAGCAGCGCATCATCGAGATCGAGCATATCACGCACCGAAGCGATCCCGTCTTCCATGCCCTGCTTCCCAGTGGTATGGAGCACAAGAATCTGATGGGAATGCCTCGAGAGCCAACAATTTTCGCGGCTGTGAACAAGGTCTGTCGCTGCACAGGGGCCTACATCACACCTGGAGGTATGTCTTGGCTCCATGCGGTGGTGCAGATCGATAAGGAGGACGAGGAGGATGGGCTGCGTGCGATCCACGCTGCCTTCCGCGGCCACACCTCGCTCAAGCACGTCGTGGTCGTCGACACAGACGTCGACCTCTATGACGCTGCCGACGTCGAGTGGGCTATCGCCACGCGCTTCCAAGCCGATCAAGATCTGGTGGTCCTCGCCGATCAGCCGGGGAGCAGCCTCGATCCGTCAGGCAGTCAGGCTCCGGGGCAGAAATCACGTACGGCCAAGATGGGACTGGACGCCACCGCCCCGCGAGGCGAGGCAAGAGGGAGCTACGAGCGCGTTGCCTACCGTGCTGTTGATCTGAATCAGTACACCGCAGAGCGCTGAGCGTCCTTGTGCCGGGAGCACGTGTCGTGGAGATCCCTGACGCTCCCGCAAGGGTATTAACACTACAACCGCACTTGCCAAAGGAGCAGACTTCCGACGTCTCTTGGCGGGAAATGAGGTTGTAGTATTAAGAGCCCAGAACAATCTGAGCCAGCATAGCACGACAACGTGACTTGTGTCCTGTCAGACTTCCGAAGTCTTCGTTGTGGCGTTTCAAGGCACAGATTGCCGCCATCAGCAAGCCCAATGGGGTCTCAAAGGCCATCTGCTAGACTTCGGAAGTCTTTGGCCAGCGAAACTCGCGTTGTAGTAATAGGCTTCCTGCTCCTGATACTTGTGCAATGCTCTTTTTCAAGGTATCATGATTTAAGTAGCATAGCATTGCCGCACCGACGGAGGCGACTTATGTGGGTTGCCTCTGTGGATTCGAAGGCCGCGATAGCGCAAGGAGCACGCAATGAAAATCATCAAAGTCGCGTCCAGCTCTCGCTCTACAGCGGTGGCCGGTGCCATTGCGGGGGTGATGCGGGAACAGGATTCCGTGGACGTACAGGCCATCGGTGCTGGGGCGGTCAATCAGGCGGTAAAAGCTGTGGCTATTGCACGTGGGTACCTTGAGCTAGATGGAATTGACATTATCTGCATTCCTTCTTTCGTCGAGGTATCGATCGAAGGGCAGGAGAGGACTGCTGTCCGATTGCACGTTGAGAGACGGGGCAGCGAGGGAGCACCACCAACGTCGGAGCCGGAACCAAGGCCGAGCGGTCCCACGTATTCGTAGCACAGCTTTCGGTGTCCTCGCCCGTCGTTGGAGAGCGCAGTACGCCGGGCCTTGAGACGATAGAGCAGGGTGGCCCGCTACGGCTCCCGTCTGATGTGCTGGGTGAGGATTGTGAGGGCTAGGCCAACAGCGACCAGCACGTCGATTTACGCTGCGATTGACGTGGGTGCTGTGAAGCTGCCCCCGTGTCCTGCGGGAAATCCAGGGAGTGAGTCATTGTGTAGGCAATGGCGTGCCAATTGAGACGGTCGGCGCGAAAGGCCCTAGGTGTTCAGCCGACCGGCTGTCTTCGCCCGCAGCTGCCCCTCCACGCCTCTATCCAAGGGAATGATGTTAGAAAAACTTACGCAGATTGAAGAGCGATATGAAGAACTCACGCGCCTGATGGCCAAGCCTGAGGTTGCACAAGACCATCAGCGTGTGGCGGAGTTAGCTAAAGAGCGCTCCGACCTGGAGGACGTGGTTACCGTCTACCGCGAATTCAAGGACACATCCCAGGAACTGAGAGAGACTACCGAGATGCTGGAGGACGATATCGGGCCGGAGCTCCAGGAACTGGCAGAGATGGAGATCGCGGTTTTGGAGGAGCGAGAGGAGCGACTCCGACAGGCATTGCGCAGGCTGCTTATCCCGAAAGATCCGCGGGACGTCAAAGACGTGATCGTGGAGATCCGTGCCGGAGCTGGCGGGGACGAGGCGGGGCTTTTCGCCGCCGACCTGTATCGGATGTACACGCGCTACGCCGAGCAGGAGGGCTGGCAGACGGAAATCCTTAGCTCGCACCCCACAGGGATCGGTGGCTTCAAGGAAATTGTCTTCGACGTGAAAGGGCGAGGTGCTTTCTCCCATTTCAAGTTCGAGAGCGGTGTTCACCGTGTCCAGCGCGTGCCGGTCACCGAATCCTCCGGTCGTATCCATACCTCGACGGCGACTGTCGCGGTCCTGCCTGAGATGAGTGATGTAGAGGTCGAGATCAGACCGGAAGATATTGAGATGGAGGCCTACCGGTCGTCGGGCCCTGGCGGTCAGCACATGCAGAAGAACGCTACGGCCATCCGTATGACGCACAAGCCTTCCGGCATCACCGTCGCCTGCGAGTCGGAGCGCTCACAGACGAAGAACAAGAGGCGAGCGATCTCTATCCTGCGCTCCCGGCTTTACGAGCGAAAGCTCCAGAAGCAGCAGAAGAAGCGTGCCAAGGCTCGCCGTATGCAAGTTGGCACCGGAGACCGAAGCGAAAAGATCCGCACCTACAATTTCCCACAGAATCGTATCACCGATCACCGGATCAACTTGACGGTCCATCAGCTGTCCGATGTGCTGGACGGGGACCTTGATCCCTTCATCGAGGCGCTGCAGGCTGAAGAACAGAAAGAGAAACTGGAGGCTCTCAGCGAGGGGGATTAGCTCTGCGTCGTTGGAACCCCGGGCGGTGCATCGCCCATACCCGTGTAGCAGCCGCGTCGAACACGACACAACGTGACTCAACTGTGATACCGAGGTACAAGGAACAAGCCACTTCTCAGGGAACAGATGTTGGAGCAGCACACAGCGCTGGTTTCCCCCCTTCTAGCGTCGGGCAAGTGCTTCAGGAGGTGTCCGTTTGTCTCAGAGCCGTCTCAGATACGCCTCGATCCGAAGCCGAGATGCTCCTGATGCACGTGCTGGATGCTTCCCGTTCTACGTTGTTGACCCACCCCGAGCGTCCGCTGACGACTTCCCAGCTGGATAGATACAGAGCGCTAGCTGGCGACCGAGTACTGGGCTACCCTCTTCCCTATATCATCGGCAAGGTGGAGTTCTATGGCTTGGATATGGAGGTCACGCCGGAGGTGATGATCCCCCGGCCCGACACCGAAGTGCTGGTCGAGCTGGCGCTGGCTCGTCGACCAAAGGCTGTCATCGACGTTGGGACTGGCTCCGGTTGTATCGCTATCGCCCTGGCCACGCATCTACCGGAGGTCACGGTGTACGCCATTGACATATCGCGACCGGCGCTGGCCGTGGCACAGCGTAACGCCGAGAGGCACAACGTCGAGGATCAGATCCAGTTCATCGTCGGCGACTTACTCGATAGACGACCCACCCCGGTCGACCTGATTGCGTCTAATCCCCCCTACGTCTCGGCGGATGAGTGGGCGTCGCTTCCATCTGCGATCCGTCAGCACGAACCGCGCCTGGCGCTGGACGGAGGGCCCGACGGGCTGGAGGTGATTCGCAGGCTGCTATCGCAGTCTCAGGGACTTCTAGAACCAGGCGGTGCCCTGCTGGTCGAGATCGGCGCCGATCAGGGAGACGATGTACAGGAGATAGCCCAGACCAGCTTCCCTGAGAGTGGTACGGTCATTCGCGTCCATCCGGACCTGGCTGGTCGCGATCGCGTGCTGGAGGTGCAAGTGTGATTGAGCTTCTGGCCCTCGATGTCGATGGCACACTGATCGATGGGGCTCCCCTCCCCCGCGGGGGGAGGGACAGAGAGGGGGAGATGATCATCCCAGATCGGGTGCGGCGGGCAGTCGTGCAGGCCAAAGAGCGTGGCGTAACCGTGACGCTTGCCACAGGGCGAATGCTCAAGGCCACGCTTCCTTTTGCACGCGAATTGCGCATTGAGGCACCGTTGATCTGCTATCAAGGAGGGCTCATCCAGGGCCCTGACGCTGAGAGCCCGCTCTATCGTGCAACGATGGATCCAGAGGTGGCTCGAGAGGCGCTCGCCTGGCACGCTGAACGTGGATCGCACATCGTTCTCTACGCCGACGATGCTCTCTTCATCGCTGAGCGGCGATATCCCGAGAGCTTCTATCGAGACCTGCTAGGGGAGAATCTGCACTGGACTGACGACCTCGTATCGGTCCTCGATCAGCGCATGCCCGTCAAGTTTCTCCTCATCGCCGAGCCCGCTGAGGCCGACCAGATTGAGGTGGCGACGCGACAGCGCTTCGGGGGCCGGATGGAGATCGTTCGCTCTCACGCAAACTTCGTGGAGGGCAATCCGCCGGGTGTTTCGAAGGGGAACGCCTTGAGTCGGCTCGCCGACCACCTGGGCGTCCGCCAGGAACGGGTGATGGCCGTCGGCGACCAGGGCAACGATGTCTCTATGATCAGCTGGGCCGGAGTTGGCGTGGCCATGGGAGATGCCAACCCGGCGGTGAAAGCCGTCGCCGACTGGATCGCACCGCCTTTGTCGGAGCATGGTGCCGCTGCCGCCATTGAGCACTTCATCCTGAGCGTCTGAAGAGGCCGTTCAGGTTTCTGGATACCTCACGACGCGTCCTTCTCCACAACCAGGAAGTGCGAGAGCCCAAAGGCGCGCAGAGGAGTCCGCTCGAGGGCATAGGTGACGCTGCGTAGCATTCGGCCCAACGTCGGAGCGCGGGTTACCACGTTGTCGTAGCCGGGGTAGATCCGCGAGTGGTGGATGACGTGAAGCGGTAGCCCTTCTAGCAGGCGGCATAGACCTCGGCTAGTGTAGGCTCTGACGTGTGGAGCTAAGCGGTCGCGCAGCTTGTTTGGCAGCCAGTTGACCAGCGGCACGTTCCCAAAGTGATAGCGTCCACGCCAGAAGATGCCGTGAGTCTCGAAAGGATAAAGCCGGTTGGGAACGAAGATCACGATGCGGCCCTGGGGGCGAGTCACACGCGCCATCTCCCTCACGCAGGCGCGATCATCGACCACGTGCTCCAACACCTCGTGAGAGAAAACCACATCGAACGTCCCGTCTGCGAACGGCAGTCGCTCACCGATGCCCAGGATCACGCCTTTTGTATGGGAACGTGCCTCAAGCGCCCGGTCACGCTCAATCTCGACGCCGAAAACGTTGGGGGTCTTACGCAGAAAAGCCTGGGTATACACGCCCACGCCGCACCCCACGTCGAGCACGCGGCGACCACGGAGCTCCGTCCAGCGGCGCACCATCTGAAAGCGCCGCTCCTGTCCCGCCCGCCAGACGTAACTGGGAAGGCCACGGCGGGCAGCCCCGCCCATCCCGGCCTCTTCCTGTCCCTCCTCCAGAGGTGCTATGTCTCAGCCCTCCCATCGCGTGTAGAGGTCGTTCTCCACACCCATGTGCGACAGTACCCGCCCCAGAGTCTCGTCAACCAACTCGCCGATGGTCTGGGGATGACCGTAGAATGCAGGGATAGGGGGTAGTATGGTGGCGCCGATCTCTGTGGCCTGGGCCATCAGACGTAGGTGCCCCAGGTGGAGCGGCGTCTCGCGCACCATAAGCACCAGCGGACGTCTCTCCTTAAGACTCACGTCAGCCGCTCGCCTGATCAAGCTGGCCGCATAGGAATTGGCGACTGCGGAGAGGGTCTTGATAGAGCACGGAGCGATCACCATGCCAGCCGTCGCGAAAGAGCCGCTGGCAATGGGTGCCGCCAGGTCATCGGGGCGGTAGGCGACGTCGGCCAGTTCTTCGATCTCTCCCACCGCCCTATCAGCCTCCCGGGCGATGATCAAGCCGGCGCCACGACTGACGACAAGGTGGGTCTCGACGTCGTGTCGCTCGGCCAGGATCTCCAGCAGCCGGATGCCATAGACGACGCCACTTGCACCAGATATGCCCACAACCAGGCGTTTGCTGTTCATACCGATGCCTCCTCTATCTACCCAGGGCCGACGCGGTCACTCGCGTGTTCCGATGTGAAGCGTGACGGTCCCCAACGCCAGCTTGCGGCAACGTACGTCACGCAGGCCAACCCGCTCCATCGTTTGAGTCAGTTCCTCCGGCGTCTGAAACCGCTGTACCGAACGTGGCAAGTAGCGATAGGCTGCCGGCTGACCGCTCAACAGGCCGGTGATGCGGGGCATCAGGTCGGCGAAGTAGAAGCGGAACAACGCCCTGAAGACTGGGGCCCGCGGCCAGCTCATCTCCAGGCACACCACGCGTCTCCCGTGCCGGACGACGCGACGTTGTTCGGCCAGAGCCTGTTCTACGTCGACGACGTTGCGCAGCACAAAGGCGCTCACGGCAGCGTCGAAGTGCTCACAGGGGAACGGCAGACGGAGTCCATCGGCCTGCGCCAGGCCTACGGCTGCCCGGGCGAAGGTGCCTGGGCGATATCGGCCGTCGGGACGACGGCGCTCCATATCGCCCGTCGATTCGCGCTCCATCTCCAGTTTCCGATGCCCGACCTCCATCATAGCTCTCGTTGGATCCACGCCTACCACCCTAGCATCGGGCCAACATCTGAGCAAGGCAAGCGCCATGTCACCGGTGCCAAAGCCCACATCCAGCACGCGCCCCTGGGAAGGCAGGGCGAGGGCAGCGGCGGTGAGCTCTCGCCAGTGCCGATCTCGCCCCAGAGACATCAATCGGTTCATCAGGTCGTAGCGGCGGGCGATACGCGCGAAGAGCTTCGGAGAGTCGTCAGGGCCTGCGAATTCGTCGCTAGGTCTTTGCCTCATGGAAATCGCTGCCCGGTCAGCACGTCGCTGGCCGACCCAGGTTGTTGCTGTGCTAGCAACAGCGACATCCTTCGTCCTCATCATCCTCACACTCGCAGGCCTCCGCCACAGCCTCGATCTCCACGCGGCCGCCCAGAGGCAGCGCAGCGACCTGCACCGCAGAGCGGGCCGGCGGATCCTCCGGGAAGAACTCGGCGTACACCTCGTTCATACGAGAGAATTCCTCGATGTCTTGGAGGAAGACTGTGACCTTGACCACGTGCTTCAGACACGACCCGCTGGCTTCAAGAACCGCCTTTAGGTTCTGCAAGGCCTGTCGGGTCTGGCTCTCGATGTCCGGCCCGGCGAAGTCACCGTTGTCAGGGGCGATGCCCAGCTGACCGGCCGTGAAGACGAAATCGCCGAGTTCTACGCCCTGCGAATAGGGCCCAACCGCGGCTGGGGCTTCATCCGTAGCGATGATTCTCTTATTCATTCTTAGTTTACTCCGTTTCTCTATTCCGTGCTTCTTCTGCTCATAGACCTCGACCGGATGCGAGCGACCGCAAGGATCATCAGTAGAGGCCAATAAGGGCCTACGATGTCCAAATTGGGTCTTGAATCCGTGGGACGTCTAAGGTGTCAGGATCAGTGAGCCTTTCAAGCTCTTCTCCACGTCCTCGCGCTCCCACAGCATGGGATGGTACTCAACGTTCCGCCAGGGATCGATCATATCGTCGTAGTGGCGATGGAAAGGGTGACCGGACTGTCCGGTGGTGTGCATCGAGACCGATCGCGCAAGATCGCCAAGGTCGATGATCTGGCGATAGGAGGCGATGGTCTTCACCGTGTAGGGATCACTCAAGCTATAGTCTGCCTGGTTGACCGTGGCGAGGGTGCCATCCACAGGGAATGGACCACGGTTGAACAGCGACTCCACCGGCCCGATGCCACATTGCCCCAGACTCTGGTTATCGAAGGATGCGGTGTGCAGATCACCCCAACGCCACTTATCCATCGTCGCCCCTTGCATCTCCGAGAGGTCCTGCACTGCTTCCTCGAGGGCCGCCAGCAGAATATCGTCCCGCGTCTCCACCTTCGGCGTGTTCACGTCGTCGAACCAAGCGGACGTCTGATCGGGCAACAGATTCAGCAGAGCGTTCATGACCTCGGGCCGGGCCCTTACGAGAAGGTCCTCGCCCAGTTCGTCGGCGACGGTCGCGTCGATCAGACGCAGACGAAAGACCTCGAAGAGAGCAGCACCAGCGCTGTCGCAGGTGGCACACCCGTTCCAAGCCCGCAGGAGATCGAGCGCTTTCTCCAGCCGGGGTTGATCGGTGGAGAGTGAGGTGACATACGGCAGCGCCTCTCGTGCCCAGACCGGCGAATGGTCCGCCTGAATGGCCTGCATATCCTCGATCGAAAGGGAGGTGTCGGCCTCGATCATCTCACAGATCCGGCATGCTCGATATCCTGGGGCCCAGTCCTGTGTGATGAGGTAGGGGTAGTCCGAATCCACCGCGGCGTTGTTGGCTGTCACAATATACCCGTCTGCCGGGTTAAAGGCCCGTGGCAGAGCATCGAAAGGGATCGTGTCCACCCACTCGTACTCGCCGGTCCAACCCGGCACCGGCCTGGTGCCATCGCCCGCTGCCCGGATAGGAATGCGCCCCGGGGCCTGGTAGCCAATGTTCCCTTCCACATCGGCGTAGACGAAGTTCTGGCTCGGCGTATCCCAATACGAGAGAGCCTCCCGAAATGCCTCCCAGTCGCCAGCTCGATCCAGGAGCAAGATACTCTTCACCAAGGTCCCCCGCTGGAGCGCCGTCCACGAGAGGGCCAGTGGCTGCCACCCAAAGGCCCACGCTTCCTCTGTGCCTCCGCCCACGTCATTGATGATCGGCCCGTGGTGGGTCAGACGTACGTCTACCACGACCGGGTTGTCTCGTCCGGCGACGTGGATCTCCTCTCGGATGATCTCCATGTCCCGCCACTCGCCCCGGTACGCGTATTGATTGGGATTCTCTGGATTGACTTTCTCAATAAACAGGTCCTGGACATCAGGGCCGAAGTTGGTGACCCCCCACGCAATCTGGTCGTTATGCCCGATGACCACCCCGGGGGTACTGGCAAAGGAAGCACCGACCACGTTGTAGGGGCAATCGGGCCCTACCGGTTCGCAATGCAGGCCGATCTCGTACCATATGGAGGGTATCCGGATGCCCAGGTGCGGGTCGTTCGCCAGAAGAGGCATGCCCGTCTGGCTACGCTCGCCGGTAATGACCCAATTGTTGCTCCCCAGGTGCTCGCCATTGCCCAGGGCAAGCGTCTCTGTGGCGATCTCCTGCACTGCCTGGAGCGAGGCCGCGGTGGGTGGGTCGGAGACGATGACCGGGTAGTCGTCGAAGTAGGGAGGCACCAGGTCGTCGACGGCCGAGGTGCCCAGCCGGTCGGCGATGTGCGCGCGCAGAAGCTCAGTCCCCCGATTGCCCGAAAGATCCCAGGCCATCACCTTGCCCCAGCTCACACTGTCCAGCGGCGTCCAAGGCTCGATCTCAACCGTGGTGCCGGTGAGGCCCAGGACGGCGAATTCCAGCCCCAGACGACCTTGATGAGTGGCAACGTAAGCATTGACCCCCTCGGCGTAGTCCTCCAGCACAGCTCGGGTTTCCCCCTCCATCTGCTCCAGGTCGCGCTGTGCAGCACGATGCCAGCCCACGGTTCGAATGAAGCGATCCTGCCCCAGCGCAGACTCGCCTAGAACCTCCGACAGCCGTCCCGAGCCGATGCGGCGCCAGAATTCCATCTGCCAGAAGCGGTCCTGGGCGTGGACGTAGCCCTGAGCGAAGAAGAGGTCGTGAGCATTGGAGGCATAGATGTGCGGGATGCCCCAATCATCGCGCATGACGGTGACCGGCGCAAGTAAGCCATCCACTTTGACTGTGCCGTCGGTTTTCGGCCAGCACCGTCGCACGCTGATTACACCGTATCCCAGCCCGACCAATCCAACGACCAACAAGAGGACGAGTGGTACCCATAGGAGACGAACTAGCTTTCGCATCTTGGTTTCTCCTTCACTTGCCGATGACGGGGTGGTGGCGAGGATTATATCGCGGCGAAGAAGCGAAGTCAAACCAGAGCCCCCGTTGGGAAAACGAAGCAGTCTCAACGGGCGCCACGCGTCGGTGATGCCCATCCTCGACGATCGATAGGGTGGTGAACCAGCTTCATGCGGAGGAGGAGGAGGAGGAAGCGGGTGTTCTTCGGATTCCCTTGATCGTAGATCGCCGGTAATAGGGCGATTTCAGCAACAGCCAGCTGCGGACGAGGGGGCGGAACCATCGAATTAGGCGGCGCTTGAAGCTGAGCAGCTCGACCATCTCGGCAACGTAGTCACCCAGGTCACGCTGTTGATAGCGCAACAGGCGCTGGCTTTCGGTGGAGTCGACCCAATCGGTGGGAAAAGGCGTGGAGCCGAAGGCGGCCTCCG
>CAYQZG010000080.1:0-17277 GCA_964421785.1 uncultured Anaerolineales bacterium | reverse complement strand
TGGACCAGTTTGGCAAGGGCGACAAGTACTTCGGCATCTGCACCATGCTGGCCACCATGCCGGGCCTGCCCATGTTCGGGCACGGCCAGATCGAGGGCTACACCGAGAAGTACGGCATGGAGTACCGCCGCGCCTACTGGAACGAGACGCCGGATCCGCACCTGGTCGAGCGTCACGAGCGCGAGATCTTCCCCCTGCTCCACAAGCGTTATCTCTTCTCCGGCGTGGAGAACTTCCTGCTCTACGACTTCTTCGCTCCCGAGGGGCACGTCAACGAGGACGTCTTCGCCTACTCCAACCACGTGGACGGCGAGCGCGCCCTCGTCCTCTATCACAACCGCTACGCCGAGACCCGCGGCTTTGTGCGCACGTCCGTCGCCTACGCCGTGCAGGAGGGGGAGGACGAGAAGCGGCTGGTGCAGCGCTCGCTGGGCGAGGGGCTCGATCTGCGCGACGACGACGAGACCTTCACCATCTTCCGCGACCACCTCAACGGTCTGGAGTACATCCGCAGCAACCGAGAGCTGCACCAGAAGGGCCTCTACGCCGAGCTCAGCGCCTACAAGGCCCACGTCTTCCTCGATTTCCGGCAGGTGCGCGATTCCGTGTCCCATCCCTACGCTCAACTGACGTCCTACCTCGACGGACGCGGCGTGCCCAGCATCGACGAGGCGCTCAAGGAGGTGCTCCTCCAGCCGGTCCACGGACCGTTCCGGGAGCTGGTCAACGCCGAGACGTTCCGGCGGTTGATGGAGGGCCGAGAGAGCGACGCGGCCACGCGGGAGGCGCTGGCGGACGAGGTGGAGGAGCGGACGCTGCGCCTGCTGCAGGAGATCCGGTCGCTGGTCGACGGCGGCAGCGATCCCGAACCCCGGGCCGAGGCGATACGCCGGGAGCTGGAGGTGGCGTGGCATCTGCCCACAACCAGCCCCTCCTCCTTGCCGCAGCCCATCGCCGCCTACCTGCGCGACGGCCCGGCCTGCCGTCGGGACGACGGCGCTCCGGCCGACGTGCCCGACGTGGGCCTGGACGACGACCCCCGCACCTGGTCGATCCTGCTGGGCTGGCTGTTCAGCCACGCCCTGGGCAAGATGGCCTCGTCGTCATCCGGGACCTTCGCCGCCATCAGCCGCAGCTGGCAGGACGAGTGGCTGCTTGGCAAGATCACGGCCGGCGCCATGCAGGACCTGGGGCTCGATGAGGCATCCGCCTGGTGGTCGGTGATGACCATCAAGCTGTTGACCACCCACCAACGCTGGTTCGAGCGGGGCGACGCCGAGGATCGAGCCTACTCGGTGCTGCGCTCCTGGCTGGAGGACGACCAGGTGCAGCGCTTCCTGCACATCAACCGGTACCAGGACGTGCTCTGGTTCAACGAGGAGGCCTTCGAGCAACTGCTGTGGTGGATGATGGTCGTCGCCACCGTGGCCATCGCCGCCGACCCCGACCGAGTATCTGGTGAGACCGTCATGGCCTGCTATGAGGTGATTGAGGAGCTACGGAGGGCTGAGGAGGCATCCGGCTACCAGGTAGAGAGGCTGCTGGAGGCGGCCAGGGCCTGACCTTCATCCCCCCCAGCGGGGGGGACCAGAGGGGGGGAGGGAAACGTCAGCTATCTGTCTTGCCGAGACCAACACACTTATGCTATCGAACCTGGCCCCGGAGCGGGCCGACGACCAGAGGAACCCATCATGGAGAAACCCGATCTCGACCTTTCCGCTGCACACGAGTACTTCTCGGCACACTGCTTCAATGAATCCTGGGAGCTGCTCGACAAGTCCGAACGCACCGCTGAAGAGGACCAGCAGATGATCCGCCTCAGTCTGGCCTCCCACTGGCACTCGACGCAACGTGAGCACTGCACGCCCGAGAACACCTCAGCCCCCCCGACCTCGCTCCCGTGGAGCGCCGTCGTCCCGACGGCAACGAGGCGAAGCGGCCCCCGTGGAGCGCCGTCGTCCCGACGGCAGCGCCAGACGATACGCCCACCTTTGTCTGGAGGCCAGTCAAAGCCACGACGTCGCGCCGTTCTACCTCGCCTACGCGTACGAAGCGCTGGCCAGGGCCAAGCGCGTGGCGGGCAACCGCGGGCAGATGGCCTCGTATGTTGAGGAGGCACAACGCATTGCAGACAGCATCCCGGACGAGGACGCCCGAGGGTTCGTAGCTGGACGATCTGAGGACCATCCAGGCCGATGATGGCGATTCGAGGCGCCCCAAGAGAATGAGTGGACAACGCGATGGACAAACAGAGTAACTCACACTGCCGACTGTGTATTCACGCCCATTTCTACCAGCCTCCCCGCGAGGATCCTTTCACAGGCCATATCCCCAGGGAACCCAGTGCCGCCCCCTACCCCAACTGGAACGAGCGTATCACCGTCGAATGCTACGCGCCCAACGTGAGAGCGGGCAACTTCGAACACATCAGCTTCAATCTGGGAGCGACCTTGGCCAGCTGGCTCGACCAGCACGCGCAAGAGACCTATGAACGGATCGTCGCCGCCGACCGGGCCTATCGCGCATCCCACGGCGTGGGCAACGGAGTGGCCCAGTCCGTCCACCATACCATCCTGCCCCTGGCCCGCCGCCGCGACAAGATCTGCCAGGTGCGCTGGGGCATCGCCAGCTTCGAGCACCGCTTCGGCCACCGCCCGCAGGGCATGTGGCTCCCGGAGATGGCCGTCGACTACGAGACCTTGGAGGTGCTGACCTCGGAGGGCATTCGCTTCACCATCCTCTCGGACGAGCAGGTGTACGGGGACCTGAAGGCAGGCGGCGGGCCCTATCGAGTGACACTGCCGGACTCCCGCAGCAAGCGCTCCGGTCCTTGCGGCGACGAGATCGCCGTCTTCATACGCGATCGACATCTATCCAACGACCTCTCCTTCGGCATGCCGGACTCTGCATACGTGGACGAATGGTTGAGGGAGCACGTGGCGTGGCGCTGCCAGAGAGACGGGCTCCACCTCATCGCCACCGATGGCGAGACCTTCGGCCACCACCACCGCCAAGGCGTGGAAGTGCTGAAGCGTATCCTGATGGCCGGAGAGGATCACGGCTATCGGCTGACCACGCTGGGACGCTACCTCCAACAGCATCCGCCGCAGGCCGAAATCGAGATCATTGAGAACAGCGCCTGGAGCTGCTCTCATGGGTTGGAGCGCTGGCTCGTGGGCTGCAGCTGCACCCCGGGTGACAACCGATGGAAGGGAGCGCTCCGACGAGCCCTGGACAACCTGGCCGCCGACCTAGACCATATCTACGTCCGCGAGGCGGACCATCTGGGGTTCGAGCCCTGGCCTCTGCGAGACCGTTACATCGACGTCGTGCTGGGCAAGGTCTCTGGGGAGGCCTTCTTGAACGGCAACGGCCTCGGACGCCTCGCCAGCGAGGAGACGCAGCGTCTCCTCCACCTGCTGGAGGCTCAGTTCTACCGGCAACGGATGTACATCAGCTGCACGTTCTTCTTCGGCAAACTGGATCGCTACGAGCCCCGCTACGCCATCGCCAACGCCGTCCGGGCCCTGGCACTGACCCGCTACGCCACCGGTGAGGATCTTTCGCACGGCTTCCGTCGCGATCTGAGCGTCGTCGTGAGCAGGGAGACGGGTGTGACGGGCGCCGACATCTTCGAGGAGATCGTCAGCCGCGCGGAGTTGGAGGCAAGGGCCGGCCCACCCGTCTGCACCCGACCGCGGCCCTAGCCGAACGATCACCCGTTCGTCGTCAGGCACGCAGCGCCCCCCACCCTGGCCCTCCCCCGAGGGGGGAGGGGAGGTGCCGCGACCAGCGACTCGTCAAGAATAGGAACACCAATCCATGAGCAAGAAGGACAAACCGCGACCAGAAAAATCACCCAACACCCCGCCCTACTCCGACGTCGACCTCAACCACTGGCGGGACTACGACCACGTCTGGACCGACAGCCTGTGGATGATCGACGCCCGAGACAGCAGCGGGGGGCACCGGCTCGACTACCACGGCAACTTCGTCCCGCAGATCGCCACGCAGATGCTTCTGCGCTACACGAAAGAGGACGACATCGTGCTCGACCTCTTCCTCGGCTCCGGCACCAGCGCCATCGAGGCCGAGCGGCGTAAGCGGCGCTTGATCGGCGTCGAGCTGAAGCCAGACCTGGTCGACGAGGTGCGGAAGAAGATCTCGCCGCAGCTACTGGGCGACAGCATCCGCCTGCTGCAGGGAGATGCCACGAGCGGAGAGACGGCGCAGCGCGTGCGCGAGAGGCTGGACGCCATGGGGGCCGAGCACGCCCAGCTCCTCATCCTCCACCCTCCCTACCACGACATCATCCACTTCTCGGAGCATCCGGACGATCTCTCCAACGCCGACGATCTGGAGAGCTTCCTCGCCATGTTCGAGGCCGCCGCCCGCCACGGCCTCGCGCTGCTGGAGCCGAAACGCTTCGCCGCGCTCGTCATCGGCGACAAGTACGCCCAGGGCGAGCTGATCCCCCTCAGCTTCTACTGCATGGAGCGCATGCAGCGCGTCGGGTTCCGCACCAAGGCCATCATCGTGAAGAACATCGCGGGGAACGAGCGCGGCAAAGGGCGGGACAGCAACCTATGGCGCTACCGCGCGCTACGAGGCGGGTTCTACATCTTCAAGCACGAGTATGTGATGGTCTTTCGGAAGCCGGCGTGACGCCGCGCCGCCCCGCTGTGTGGCCAGCTACGAACTACGGCGCCGCCTCGCCCCATCACCCCACCCCATCTCCTCACGCCCTACGCCCTCACGTTTTACGCCCTTACGTTTCACGTCTTTACGTCTTACGCCCCTGGCAGTCACCGCCCTTGAGCTGACGGTCTCACAGGCTGCACCCTGCGGTCCAGCATCCAATAGAACGCCCCGGCGATGGCGCGCTTGACCAGCGACATGCGGCAGGGGTGGTAGTAGATAGCCTCATCCCAGCCCTGCGCCTCCCAATAGACGCGATCGACCGGTGAGGTCTTCAGCGCCACCACCTTCTGGACCTGATAGAAGATGAGCTGCCGCAGGCTCGGTCGGTAACGGCTTGTATCATTGCGCAGATGCCAGAGAAAGCGCGACACGTCAGACTCGGTGATAGGCTGTGCGCGCGTCAGCGAGCGCCCGATCCGTCCCGCCGGGTGCGCGCCCCACTGGATGACAACGCTCTCCAGATAACTGAGCGTCTCTTTGAGGCCCGAGCCAGCCGTGCTAGAGACGACCATGGCGGGCTTGCCCGTCAGGACTGGCCGGTGGAACCAACTGGCGCTCCTGTCGATCAGGCTTTTGAGCTTGCCGGAGACGTGCATCATATAGACAGGCGAGCCCAGAATCAGCGCATCGGCCTCCCGAATCCGTCTCAGAACCGACTGGGCTTCGTCCTCCTGAAAGCAAGGGACGTCCTTCAGGATGCAGCGCTGGCAGCCGAGGCAGTGCTCGATCTGGTAGTCGGCCAGGCTCAGCTGTGAGACCTCGGCCACGTCGGACGGGATCAGGGCGGTGATCTCCCTCAGTAGCCTGCCGGTGTTGCTGTGGCGCTTGCGCGGCGATCCGTTGAGGGAGACGATCTGCCTGGAGATCACCGTCAGCCTTGGATCAGGCCATGCGAGCGATGTGACGTCCCAGCCGCTCGACCGCCCTCTCTGCCTCGTCCGACCAGTTCGCCGCATTGAGGCGGATGAAGTGGTGATACTGATCCGTGGCGGAGAAGAGATAGCCCGGCGTGATGGCGATCCCGGCCTCCAGCGCCCACTTGTACAGCACCAGCGAATCGACCGACGCCGGCAGCTGGACCCAGAGCACGAAGCCGCCGGAGGGTCGGGTGAGCTTCGTACTTCCAGGAAAGAAGCGCCGCACCGCCTGGGACATGGCCGCCACGCGGCGCTCGTAGGCGCGCCGGATACGACGGAGATAGGGGTCGTAGCCACCGCCGGACATAAACTCGGCGATGGCGTGCTCCGACAGGGTGGGCGCGGCCAGGCTGGAGGTGTACTTGAGCCACTCAACCGTGGTGTAGAAGCGTCCGGGCACCACCCACCCCACCCGGTAGGCCGGGCACAAGCTCTTGGAGAAGGACGAGCATAGCATCACCAAGCCCTCCCGGTCGTACGCCTTCGCCACCGAGGGCCGCGACTCGCCGAAGTAAAGCTCCCCGAAGATATCGTTCTCGATCAACGGGACCTCGTGCTCGGCCAGCAGATCGACCAACTCCCGCTTGTTCTCGTCGGGGATGCAGCTGCCCAGCGGGTTGTTGAAGTTAGAGATGACCATACACGCCTTGACGTCGTTGTGCTCGACGGCGAAGCGCAGCGCGTCCAGACTGATGCCGTCTCGGGGATGGGTCGGTATCTCCAAAGCCTGCAGTCCGATGGCCTCCAGCGTCTGGAGGGCGTCGAAACAGATGGGCGACTCAATGGCCACCACATCGCCGGGCTCGCAGACCGCCCGCAGACAGAGATTGACCGACTCGGAACAGCCCGAGGTGATCACGATGTCATCCGGCGAGAGACTAAAACCGCCGACCAGGGACCGCCGCGCGATCTGCATACGCAGCTCCTCGCACCCCGGCGCGTAGTCATACATCCCGCCAGCGTCGCCCATCCGACGCGCGACGGAGGCCATGGTCCGGTTAAGCTCCTGCGTCGCCGCCAGCGAGGGATTCGGATGTGCGGCGCCGAGCTGGATCAAGTCCGGGTTGCGGGTGTCGCTGTGGGCCACCATCGATATCAGCTCCCGCATGCTGACCTGGGTCGGGTCGGGCGCTGGCGAGGAGATCTCTGGCTCGGGGAGGTCGCTGGGCAGATCGCTGCGCACATAGAACCCCGAGCGCGGCCGCGCCCGGATCAGGCCGCGCGCCTCCAACAGGTAGTAGGCCTGGAGCACGGTGGAGATGCTGACGTCCCGCTGACGACTCATCTCCCGCACCGAGGGAATGCGATCGCCGGGCTTGAAGGCCCCGCATGCGATGAGGTGATCGATGTCGTTCGCTATCCGTTCGTACTTGTATACATCATCGCCGCTCATACAGACCATTATAGCACCCCCCAACGACCCTAACAAGACGCAGGGCAAGAACCTTCCCGAAAGCTCCAAGGTCAGCATAGCTGACCCGCTTTCGGGAAGGTGATCATCCCTCGAAAAACTGTTATGGTTACAAGTGGCCGATTCTGTCCCTGTTATTCTGCGGCAAGCTCCTGTATAATGAAGCCTTGTGAAGCCGGAGAGATTCAAAGCGTCGTTTTGGACCACCGGAGGAGAGGGCTACAATGTCACATTCGACCACGAACAACAAAGCGTTGCAGAACCCGGATATGATCGGCACCCTGGCCGTGCTGCTCGCCGCAGCGTGCTGGGCGACATCGGCACTTTTTGTCAAGCTGATCCTCGCCGGTCAAGAGGTCTCCGCCCTAGCGCTGGCCTTCTGGCGAGATCTATCGACGTTTCTGGTGCTGCTGATCGGGCTGCGACTGCTTCGGCCAGGCTGGCTGCGGGTGAAACGAGACGACTTGCTCTGGCTGGCGGGCCTGGGGGCCAGTATCGGCACCTTCCACATCTTCTGGAACCTAGCCGTGTTTCTCAACGGGGCCGCCGTGGCCACCGTGCAGCAAGCCGCGATGCCAGCCGTCGTCGCCATAGCTGCCTGGCTCATCTGGCGCGAACCGCTGACTGTACGGAAGATCCTGGCCATCATCCTCACCTTTGTGGGCACCGTGTTGGTCTCCGGCGTGAACGTGCTGGGAGAGGTGGATCTGACCCTGTTCGGCCTCTTGGTAGGCCTGGGCCTGCCCATCTTCTACGCCGCCTGGAACTTGTTCGTCAAGAAAGTGGGGGCCGACTACAACCCTTTCACCACGCTGACGTACGGCTTCGGGTTTGCGGCGCTGGTGCTGCTGCCCATACAGTTCTTCACACCGCAGCCGCGGGGTGTCCCCCCCTCCACCCTGTTCTACTTCGCCGGGCTGATCGGCATAGCGACAATCGGGGGCTTCTCCGTCTATACCTTCGCCCTAGGCCGTCTGCAGGCAAGCATCGCGTCCATCTTGGCCATGGTGGAGATCCCCATCGTCGGCGTCTATGCTTACCTGCTGTTACGTGAGCGCATGGCGGTCGATCAGATCCTGGGTTCGTTTCTGGTCATTGGCGGCGTGTTGATGCTATCCTGGCCCCGCAAAAAGAACGCTCAGGCCATACAGAGAGAGCATCCCAAGGCATACTACAACACAGTGGCAGAGAATGAACCATAACAGTTAGTCTGAAAGACCATCTGTTATGGTAACAAATAGCCACTTCTGCCCCTACCCATCCAGGCTCAGAAAGCGTATACTGTAAGTGTAGTTGGTCGAGAGCATAGGGAATCAGACTCACTCAGTTCACGGGAGGTAAGCGATGTCTACACTTACAACGGCAAGGACGGAAGGGCTAAGCCTGCACTCTCTGAGCACCGCGATACGCAACGTCGAAGGAAGGGTCAACGAGAACGAGATCATCGATTTGGAGGCGCAGGGATTCCAGCGCCTGGATGGCGACAATCGCTGGAGAGTGATCCTGTGCACAAGAGGGAAAATCTGGATCACGCAAGAGTGCGACGTGCGAGACTACGTGCTGGAGGCAGGAGACATGTTCATCGTCTCCCAGCCAGGGAGCGTGCTGATCGAGGGCCTCGGTGACGCCTCCGTGCAGATCACACCGTCGTTGAAGAGAAAGCCATACCGAGGTGACTACCCCATCTTCCATTAAGACACATCAACGCCCATCGGGATCGCAAGACTGCAAAGGCGATCTATTCTTGACCACTGTGGCCTTGTGATAGAGAATGGCTTCCAGCGCCAGCTTCTGCTCGAGCGATGAGATTCCGTCGCGGGACGGGGGATGGAGGCGTTCCCCATCCCCCGTGTCGGTCTAACTATCCCGTCACATTGCTACGGCTTGGGCTGCAGTTCTTGTTCGGCCCACTCCGGTGGGAAGATGATCTTGCCATCACCATCGAAATACTGCAGCACGGGGAAGATGAACTTCCCCTTCCCCACCACCGGGTCGGGAATCGATTCGGGCGTGAACTGGTACTCCGTCATCACGATGCCGTCGGTGTAGGTCCACTCGCCGGTCCAAACGTTGTCCCGCATGAAGTCGTACAGGATCTCGCCGGACAACTCGCCGTGCTCGTCATAGGCATCCTGGGCCAATGCGATGAACATCCTGGCCCAGTCGTGGGATAGACCCGCAGCCGAGGGGCTGGGCGGGAAGCCCGTCCTGGCCTCGAAGTCCTCAGCAAACTGCTTGCCCTCCTCCGTAGCCCATCCGGGAATCTGGTCCAGCACGTAGTTCGACGACTCACCCGTCAGGTCGTACCACTCACCAAACCAGCCCAGCCCGTCCATGATGATCAGGCTCTCCAGCCCCACCTCCTCTGCTTGCTTGATGAACCCCGAGACAGCAGGCAGACCAGTGCCTGTCCCTGCCAACACAGCCGGGTTCATATCCTTGAACTTGTTGAGCAGCGGGTAGAACTCCGTCTGGTCGATCTGGAAGTACTCCTCACCCACCACGTCCCAGCCAGCCTCCTCAAACTGCCCCTTGATGCCAGCACCAAAGCTCCGCCCCCAGTCAGTGTCCTCACCGTAGATGGCCACCGTCTTGGCGTCCGGGCTCCAGGTGCCCGATTCGATGGCGTCCTCCAAGGCCTGCACGTACGAGATGCTCAGCTTCGACGGCGTCGGCCAGGCTTTCCCCATCCAGTAACCGTACTTCTCGGGGTCCGACGCAAAGGTCTCGTTCACCGTCTCGGTGGCACCGAAGGCAAAGAAGTGCGGTATCTCGTGTTTGGCAGCGACCTCCATGCAAGACACGGCCACCGAGCTGTGCCAGTTGAGCAGGCCGGCCTCAATGCTCTCCTGAGCAATCGCCTGCTCGTATGCCTGCGAGGCCTTGGCCGGATCCGACTGCGAGTCGATCCATACCGGCTCGATGGCGTAGTGCCCAACCTGCCAGTCGATGGGTTCAAACGCCATATCAACCGCGCCTTTGAACTCGTCGCCCGTCCGCGCACTCGGACCACTGAATGGCCCCACGATACCCAGCTTGAACGTCTCGGTCGGCTCGATCTGAGCAGCCTCTTCGGGCATTTCGCCCTTGGCGGCCACTGCTTGTTCGGCCCACTCCGGTGGGAAGATGATCTTGCCATCACCATCGAAATATTGCAGCACGGGGAAGATGAACTTCCCCTTCCCCACCACCGGGTCGGGAATCGATTCGGGCGTGAACTGGTACTCCGTCATCACGATGCCGTCGGTGTAGGTCCACTCGCCGGTCCAAACGTTGTCCCGCATGAAGTCGTACAGGATCTCGCCGGACAACTCGCCGTGCTCGTCATAGGCATCCTGGGCCAATGCGATGAACATCCTGGCCCAGTCGTGGGATAGACCCGCAGCCGAGGGGCTGGGCGGGAAGCCCGTCCTGGCCTCGAAGTCCTCAGCAAACTGCTTGCCCTCCTCCGTAGCCCATCCGGGAATCTGGTCCAGCACGTAGTTCGACGACTCACCCGTCAGGTCGTACCACTCACCAAACCAGCCCAGCCCGTCCATGATGATCAGGCTCTCCAGCCCCACCTCCTCTGCTTGCTTGATGAACCCCGAGACAGCAGGCAGACCAGTGCCTGTCCCTGCCAACACAGCCGGGTTCATATCCTTGAACTTGTTGAGCAGCGGGTAGAACTCCGTCTGGTCGATCTGGAAGTACTCCTCACCCACCACGTCCCAGCCAGCCTCCTCAAACTGCCCCTTGATGCCAGCACCAAAGCTCCGCCCCCAGTCAGTGTCCTCACCGTAGATGGCCACCGTCTTGGCGTCCGGGCTCCAGGTGCCCGATTCGATGGCGTCCTCCAAGGCCTGCACGTACGAGATGCTCAGCTTCGACGGCGTCGGCCAGGCTTTCCCCATCCAGTAACCGTACTTCTCGGGGTCCGACGCAAAGGTCTCGTTCACCGTCTCGGTGGCACCGAAGGCAAAGAAGTGCGGTATCTCGTGTTTGGCAGCGACCTCCATGCAAGACACGGCCACCGAGCTGTGCCAGTTGAGCAGGCCGGCCTCAATGCTCTCCTGAGCAATCGCCTGCTCGTATGCCTGCGAGGCCTTGGCCGGATCCGACTGCGAGTCGATCCATACCGGCTCGATGGCGTAGTGCCCAATCTGCCAGTCGATGGGTTCAAACGCCATATCGACCGCGCCTTTGAACTCGTCGCCCGTTCGCGCGCTGGGACCACTGAATGGGCCCACAATCCCCAGCTTGAAAACCTCCTGCTCTTGCTCCTCTGGAGAATCGGTTGGTTCCGCCTCTTCAGCGGGCGGTTCAGTCGGTTCTTCTGTAGCTTCGGGCGTGGGCTGCGCGCAACTACTGAGCGCCACAGTCAGCCCTGCGATGACCACGAGAGGTAGTAACAACCTCATCAGCTTGTACAGCGTCTTCATCTTCGGTCCTCCCTTATTGAGCTAAAGCTTCTTTCCCTGCGACTGCGGTACATAGAGCGGGAGTCCTACCTGCCTATTGACGCATGGACACCTCCTGGTATAATGCAGGCGGCCCTCCAGCATCAGCTGGGGGTACGCTATGCCCGTGGAAGCGGAGCTGTGGTGTCTTCTCTCCTTGAGGGGGAGCCTCGAGCGAAAGACACCCTTCTCGCCTCCACGGGCGGGCCCGAATAGATTGGAACGGTTCTATCGCTGACTAGCGCGTCTCTTCCTCCAAATAAGCTCTCAACTGGCGCGCCGTGACTCCGTCCAACGGCGGGTCCTCGTGGGCCGCAACGAGCTGCTGCCACCGTTCGCGGGCCCGCGTCACGATGTCCGGTTTCCCCGCCTGCAGCCACTCATCCAACCCCGTTCGATCGCTCACCTCTGGCTGCCAGAACTCGGTCCGACACCGCTCCACCGTCTGATCCTCCATCAGAAAGTGTCCTCCCGGGCCCACCCTCGCTACAACATCGTAGGCCAAGGTCTCATCGTCGACGACGATGGGCCGATGGAACCGCCGCACCCGGCCGCAAATCTCGTCGTCGATGACAAACTTCTCCCGGGAGAAGGCCAGATACGAGCTCAGGATGCCCGCTGCATGTAGCACGAAATCCGCCCCGCTGTTCATGACCGTCAGCATGCCCATCATCGACTCGAGCCCTGCCTGAGCGTTGGGGTAGTTGGCGTCGGTCAGGGCGCCGCTGCCGCGCGAGGGCAAACCATAGAAGCGCACCAACTGCTGGTGCGCAGCCACAACCTGGGCCAGCTCCGGGCTCCCGATCGCCAGCGCACCGCTTCGCATGTCGATGTTGGTCGACGTCGTCCCATAGATCACAGGCGTGCCTGGCCTGGTCAGCTGGCCCAGCACGATCCCGGCCAGCATCTCGGCGTTCTGCATCGCCAGCATACCCGCCAGCGTGATAGGCGCCGTGGACCCGGCCATGGCCAGATTGGCGATCAGCAAGGCCTGGCCCTCCCGCGCGTACGTCACGATCGCTCCCGTCATCTCCCGACTGTAGCCCAGAGGGGTAAGGCTGCTGATCACTGCCATCGTCGCCGGTCGCTCGGTATAGCGATCACCGAACAGGATGCGCACGACCTCCATCGTATGGCGTACCGCTAACGCGTCCTCTACGCCGCCGATGAAGGGCTTGTCAGAGTGGATCGCGTGGGCATAGACCATATGGAGAGGCGTCGTCTCCGCGGGCACGTCACCCGGCTCCGCCAGGAGATAACCACTTACGTCCTGGTTGGGCAAGGCGTGGGCCAGCTTCACCAGCGTGTGATAGTCGTCCACCGTCGGTACATGCTTATCTCCGTCGGCGTCGATCAGGAAAGGTGCCCCATACCCCGGTGCGAACACCGGCCCGCCCCCGCCGATGACCACGCTGCGCTCGGGATTACGGGCGTGAAGCGTGAACTGAGCGGGGGCCGTCTCCAAAGCCTCCCAGAGCTGGCCCTCTGTGATGTACACGCGAGAGCCATCAGTCCTGAAATCGTGACGCTTGAACGCTTGGAGGGCCTCGTCCAAGGGAAACTCCACCCCCACCGTGTCCAAGATCCGCATACTGGTCTGATGGATGTTCTCGATATCTTCCTGCGAGAGGATTTCCTGAGCCATCACCAAGCCTCCTCTGAATAATGCCTACATGTATCCTTCGAAACGCCGACTGCTCTCAGCCCCCGTCCCCAGGGGCGGCCTATGCAACAAGACATCGCCTCTGAAACGGGTTTCTGCCTCAGATCGCCCCTGGGGACGGAGGTTCCGAGCTTTCTCACAAGACTGAAATATCACGATAGCCCTTCACCCTTGCGCTCACATGTAGCCTTCGAACCGCGTCCGAACGACCGCCGAGAAGACGTAATCGATCATCGTCGAGTAGTCGAAGACCGGCAGTCCCGTCGCCTCCTGAACCGCCGCAGCGTAGGGTGGAAGATCGGTGCACTCGAGCAGCAGCGCTCCGATGCTCGGGGTATCCGCGATCAGCGACTGCGCGACCGCCACCACCTCGCCCTCGATGCGCTCGAAGTCCAGCTCGCCCACCTCAGCGTGGATCGCGGCGTGGAAGGCGGGCTGATCCTCCATCCCAGCCACGACGTAGTTCGCCTGCATACCCCCCAGAGCGATCCGCAGGTGCTCTGGCGTAAGGCTCTCCTTCGACGCTGAGATGATGCCCACCTTCTCGTCGGGCTTGAGCAGCCGCGATACGAACGGAAGCTGCAGCAAGCTCGACATGAACACCGGTACCGGCAGCTCTTTAGCCAGTGCCTCCTGGAACAGGATCATAAACCCACAGTTCCCGGTCACTGCCCTGACCCCTGCCTTCACGAGCCGCCAACCGGCCTCTAGCATCGGTTCTCGCAGGGCCTGATCGCCCCTGTATACCAGATGCTCCATATCGCAGCCCCGCACCGTCTCGTGTAGGACCGGATAGGAGAACGTCGTCGCATTGCCCGGCGTGCCAGGCGGGAACGGCATGAACGAGTCCATCATGATGATGCCGATAGCGTGGCCAAAGGTGACCTGGCCGGGTCTAACTGTATAGATCATCGGCTTGCCTCCTGCACGATGTAGAAGTGACAATCCCCTCTCGCGCCGCCTACCCGCCTCACGCTTCATCCGACAGGATGCGGGCTGGAAACCACTCGTTCATGAGTTTCACCTCAAGTTCTGCGCCGGATTCCAGCGCTTCAGAGGAGACATAAGCCATAGCCAAACTCTTGCCCACTGAATGGCCGTACCCTCCCGACGTCGTCCTGCCGACCCGATCCCCCGCTGTCGTCCGGATCGGCTCCTGCCCCATGGCGTCGAACGACTCGTTGCCGGACACCTCCAGCCGCACCAGGTCCCTTCCCACACCCTTCTCCTTCTGATCAATCAGCGCTGCCTTCCCGCGGAAGTCGCCCTTCTCGAAATCGATCAGGGCGTCCAGTCCTGACTCCAGCGCGGTAAACGCGCGGGTCACATCCGCTCCCCAGGCTGGCGACCCAGCTTCGAGCCGCAGCGTATTCAGGGCGCGGGCGCCGACCAGGCGCAGACCGAGCAGATCACCAGCCTCCATCAGACCCAGGAAGGCATGGCGCAGGAACTCCATCGGGAGCTGTATCTGCCAGCCGTCCTCCCCGCCTACACCTGACCGGACGATGCGCGCCGGGGCGTAGCCCACCGTCGCTTCGGCCAAGTCGATCTCAGCGACGTCGGATGCGGGCATCTCTATCACCTGGGCGATGAGTTCTGCGGCGTGCCGCCCGAAGACGGCAAGCGCGCCCTCGCGTCCGGTGAGGTTCTCGATTTGCGTAGTGCCGTCGCCGGGCCGCGCCTTCTGCAGCAGGTCGAGATCGTAGCGCTCGGCTCCGGCAGCGGAGATCAGCAGGAAATGATCCTCAGCCTCCCGCACCACCGTGAACTCAGAGCGCACCGTGCCCGACGAGGAGAGCGCGTAGCCTGTCGCGACGCCACCCGGTTCAGGAAGACGGGTGCAGAGCAGCCGATCGAGCGTCGCCTCAGCGCCTAGGCCCGTCACCGCAAAGCGGGCGGCGTGGCTCACGTCCGCCATGCCCACGCCCTCCCGGGCGCTGCGACACGCGTCCCCCACGTGCTCGAAGTAGTTGGGACGGTAGAACGAAGGGATGTCGACCGGCTCGACGCCCTCAGGCGCGTACCAGTTGGGCCGTTCCCAGCCGTAGACTGCGCCAAAAACTGCGCCACGTTCGGCCAGCAGATCGTGGATCGGCGTCGTCTTCAGCGGGCGCGCTGCCGGCAGTTCCTCCTCCGGCTTGGGCAGCCGGTAGGTATGCTCGTAAGCCTCCTCCACCTTACGCGCCGAGTATCGCCGGGTCGCGAACTTGCCATACCGTCGGGAATCGCATGGCCACATATCGATCGACGGCTCACCTTCGACGATCCACTCGGCCAGCTGCCAGCCGATGCCGCCGGCCAGCGTGATGCCGAAGGGGTTGCCCTCGCCGAGCCAGAAGTTGCGAAGGCCGAAGGCCGGCCCCGTGGTCGGCATGTCGTCCGGGGTGTACGGCATCGGAGCGTGAGTGACCGCCATAATGCCCGCCGTTCCCAACAGCGGCACGCGCTCCACGGCCTTCTCCATAAAGGGCATGAGCTTGTCGAGATCGGCGGGCAGGCCCTCCGGCCCATAATCCGCTGGCACGCCGTCGATGAAGGCCGCCTGACCGCGCCCCTCATAGCAGCCAAAGGCCAGCCCCATGCCCTCCTGGCGCACGTAGTACGACTCCTCGGGGTCGCGCATAACCGGCAGCTCGGGCAGGCCAGCGTCCCTGCGCGCAATCAGCTCGGAAAGCGGCTCCGTCATCAGATACTCGTGCTTGACGGGCACAGACTGCGCTTCCAGTCCGACCATATTCAGCGTCTGCCAGGCGTAGTTGCCGGTGCAACTCACCACGTGTTCGCAGATGATATCGCCTCTCTTCGTCTGCACCAGCCATTCGCCATTTGGCTGTCGGGCGAATCCCACCACCTCGGTGTTCCGGTAGATTTCGGCCCCGCCCTGCCTTGCTCCTGCAGCCAGCGCCTGGGCCAGATCTGAGCCGCCGATGTGCCCATCATCCGGATTGTAGATGCCCGCCAGCAGGCCTTCAGTCTGAAGCAGCGGCCAGAGTGCCTTGACCTCATCGGTGGTGAGCAGCTCGGCCTTCACCCCGGCCGCAGCTGCGACACTAAGATAGCGCTTGAATTCATCCAGGCGGTCGGGGTGGGTGGCCAGCCGCAGGTTCCCGCAGATGTGAAACCCCGGATCCAGCCCGGTCTCCTCCTCGAGCCGCTTGTACAGCTCGACGCCGTGCTGGTTGAGGCGCGAGACACACTCACTCAGCGTGTACAGGATGACGTGCCCGATGGCTTGAGACGCTGCCCCCGAAGCTAACTCGGCCCGCTCGCACAGCACCACATCCGACCACCCCTTCTTGGTGAGGTGGTACAGGACGCTGCATCCGACAACGCCACCGCCGACAACGACAACGCGCGTATGAGTCTTCATTGGTACTCCTCTCGTCTCCTACAACTTGAGCAACTTTCTGAGCAACGCCACGGCCTGTACAGCGTCCTCTCCGAACCCATCAGCGCCGATCTCATCTGCCCACGCCTGGGTGACCGGACCGCCACCCACGATCACGCGGTACCTGTCTCGTTGGTTCAGCTCCTTGAGGGCGTCGATCACCTCTTTCTGGGCCGGCATCGTGGTGCTCATCAGCGCCGAGAGGCCGATGGCATCCGCGTTGGCCTTTTCGGCCGCCTCAATGATCTGCAACGCCCCGCTATCCACGCCGAGGTCCACCACGTTGAACCCATTCGTCTCCAGCACGGTTCCCACAATGTTCTTGCCGATACTGTGCAGATCGCCTTTGACCGTGGTGATGACGACAGTCCCTGCTGGGGGCACGTCTTTCTGCTGCCGCTTGATCTCGGGATCGAGAATCTCCATGGCCGCCTTAAACGTCTCTCCGGCCATGATGAGCTCCGGGAGGTAGACCTCGCCGTGCTCGAAGCGTTCGCCGATCACATCCGTCCCCTTCGCCAGACCCATCTGCATGGCTTCAAGGGGGTCCACGTTGGCCTCGAGAGCCGCCCGGGCATTCTCCCTCGCGCTGTCGTCGTCGCCTTCGATGACGGCGTTCTTCAAGTTCTCGAGGATTTCATTCTTCTGCATGGATCTCGCTCCTCCTGTATCTCGTCTGACGCATCACGTTTCACGCATCACGCATCACGTTTCACGCATCACGCATCACGTTTCACGCATCACGTTTCACGCATCAC
>CAYQZG010000079.1:0-17897 GCA_964421785.1 uncultured Anaerolineales bacterium | reverse complement strand
GTGCGGATGATTTTATCGTTTCAGCCGCTCCGCGTCTTTATGCCTGTATCGCTGGTGCTCACACTGCTAAGCCTGGGCAAGGTGGTCTACGACATCAACGCCTACGATTTTCACCTGGCGACCTCGACGGTCGTCATGGTCACCACGACCTTCCAGACTATCTTTCTTGGATTGATCGCCGATCTTATCGTATCGCTACATAAGAGCTGACTATGTCTAGAGAGAAAGGCGACCGTCTTCTTTTCAACCAAATCGCCGGACAGTATGCCAAGAAGGACCTCGCCCTGTCCTCTTCATTGGCGCGTGAGAGCCAACTCCTTTCCGCCGTCAAACCTCTCCTGGATCAGTTGCCCAGTCTGGGCACCGTCGTGGAGATTGGATGCGGAGTCGGTGCGCCGGCCAGGTATCTTGAAGGGCACTATGATCATTACCTAGGCATCGATCAGTCGGAAGAGATGATTAGAGCGGCAGCATTGTTCAATCAGGGCAATTCAAGGGCTGAGTTCATAGCCAGCAACGTCAAGTCTGGAGATCTCCCTCGCGACACAGCCGACGTCATCCTTTCCATCGGAGCGCTACATCATATGACGGAACTTGAGGATGTGCTGCGCTCCCTGTCCAGGATAGCCAAGCCACAAGCCTTTCTAGTTGTGGTGGAACCCCAAAACAGCAACCCACTGATTCAGGCTATGCGGCATATGCGGGGTTTGGTGGACCGCGCCTACTCGAGGCAGCAGATCTTCTTCTCCGAGAGGGAGCTGATAGAGCTTCTGGCCGATCGAGGCATCACCGTCCTCTCGGTGGACTTTCGAGGGTTCTTGACGCCCCCTTTCGCCCAGGTCGTGATCCAACCACAAGCCCTGAGTGTGCCCTTGAGCCGGTTCGCCGTTCTTGCCGATTCTTGGCTAGACACCCATCTCCCAGGCTCCCTGAAGAAGCTGAGCTTCAATATCGTGATAACAGGCAGATTCGAAGGATAGGATATCCTCTTGCAACTCGCCACCGACGGTTATCTGACCAGCCTCCATCCTGCAGCCCTTCCGGTTCCGGTGAGCGCGCTGCTTTCATTGCTGCTGGCTCTCGGAACGGGCGTACTCGGCGTGGGCATCGGCGAGCGCTTGTTGGAGCTGTTGGGCATTCGAGCTGCCTCCAAGGGTGAGCGAGTTGCCTTGGCCGGTGGACTCGGGCTAGGGACCCTCGCTTACGGCTTTCTGGCGCTGGGATTGGCCGGCCTGCTGCGACCACTAGCTGTTGTAGCGGTGTTGGCGCTGGCAGTCGCTGGCGCCTGGCCCAGCCTGAGCCGTTACCCAGCGTACTGGCGCGAGGCTCGCTCCGCACTGCAGACGCAGAGCTTCTTCGAGAAAATAGCCACCGCGCTGGTAGCGGCCATGCTGATCATCGTGTTGGTGCGAGGGTTAGCTCCAGTCACCGATTACGATGGGCTGACTTATCATCTCGTCGTTCCCCGCGACTACTGGCAGGCTGGAGGAATCGTCCCTTACCCAGGCGAATCACACAGCAATTTTCCACTGACGGTGGATCTGCTCTACCTACCAAGCGTTGTACTTGGCCTCGAGAGCGGGGTCAAACTGATCCATCTGGGATTTGGCGTGCTGATGGGCCTGGGGGTCTATGCTCTGGGCAAACGCGTGCTGAGATCGAGGCGAGGGGCATGGCTGGCCCTGTTCGTTCTGTCCACCACGCCCGTGCTCGGCACCGTGGGAGGGTATGCACACACCGACCTGGGGTGGGCGTTGTTTGAGTTCCTATCCGCCTTCGCCCTACTGCGCTGGCGAGAAGAGGGGGAACGTCCGTGGCTCGTGCTAGGAGGCATCTTCGCCGGTCTGGGCCTGGGCAGCAAGTACTTGGGACTGCCGGTGCTTGGAGTCCTCGGCCTGGTGGTGCTCCTTCAGAGTGGATTCCTTGGGTCACCGAGCAAGAACCTGTTGGACCGCAAGTCCTTGGCACGTATGCTCAGTGATGGTCTGTTGTTCGGTTTTGTCGCAGTCGCGGTGGCATCTCCCTGGTACATAAAGAACTGGTTATGTCTGGGCAACCCGTTCTACCCCCTCTGGTTCGGCGGGCGCGGCTGGGACGCCTATCAGGCAGCGAATTTGACCCATCTAGGCACCCGATATGGTCCCCGCGACGGCCTGCTCGGCGCCTTGTTGTTACCGTGGGACCTGTTCTTCTACTCTATCGGCTACTTCGGCCCCATTCCCTTCGCCTTTCCACCACCGCTAAGCCTTCTGCTGCCCATCTACCTCCTGATACGCCGCCGCAAGGTTATCAACCTAATCCTGTTGATCGCTGCACTCCGTTTCGTCACGTGGGCGGTTTCGGCCCGCAATGCTCGTTACTTGATGGACATTTCCCCTTTGCTCAGCATCGCGATAGCGTATGTTCTACTGGAGCTGTCTCGTCGGAAGATCCTTCAGTCGCTGTTTCAGGGTCTCCTCTTTCTCCTGTTGGTGGCAAACCTGGTGTGGCAATCTTCGCTGTTAGTTCAGGAAGACCCAATTCCTGTGGTGCTGGGCATGGAGTCCCGTGAGGAGTACCTGGCCGACCACAACAATCCGCCCTATCGAGCCATCCGCTTCATCAACCAACTGCCGTCCGGCAGCAAGGTGTTCTTTATGGGGAATGGGCAGAGTTACTATGTCACAACCAAGCACCTGGCTGACGTCAATCATGCCAACTGGGGACATCTGATCTACAGCTATGGGGAACAACCGGAAGAGCTTCTCCAAGCACTGCTCTCAAATGGATTTACACACCTCTACTACAGCGGGTACGATTTCACCTGGCAGTTGACCTTCGACTCCAGCGGGGAGATAGCAGAAGACCTGGCTCTGTTTGAGACGTTCACGGCCAACTGCGCTCGTATCGTTTACGACGCAGGGGAAGACGGGCAAGTGTATGCACTGCTGGAGACTTGCCGATGAGTGCGGACAAGAAGCAACTCCAAAAGTGGTTGGTGATCGGATTGCTGTTCGCGATGTTGTTCGCCCTGGAAAGCATCGCGGTCCACAAGTTCTACACCGCCCGCTCTCCCGGCGCCAACGATTTCTATTCCCGCTGGGCAGGAGCACGGGCCCTGCTCCTGGAAGGACGCGATCCTTACAGCCTGGAGGTCACGGCCGAGATCCAACCCGTCATCGGTATCGACCCAGCCCTTGAAGGCACAGGAAAAGGGGGATTCGCCTATCCTCTTCACGTCGTCTTTCTGTTTTGGCCCTTGGTTTACCTCTCCTTCGACTGGGCCCAGGCGGTGTGGATGGTGACGCTGCAATGGGTGACGCTGGCGACGGTCTTGGGGCTAGTGAGCCTGGAACGGTACAAGCTATCTCCCTTTGGCCTGACAGGGCTGATCTTGGCAGCGCTTTTCCTCTACGTCGTCGCTCGCAGTATCATGCTGGGCCAGTTCACCCTACACGTCACGCTATTCCTTGTGTTAACACTGCTGGCACTACGGCGTGGTCACGACATCTGGGCCGGTGTCGCTCTGTCAGCCACGTCCGTCAAACCGCAAATGGTCATCTTTGTCGTCCCCTGGTTGATCCTGTGGGCGATAGGACAGCGTCGGTGGCGATTCCTGGCGGGTCTGGTGGCAGGAGCGATGGCGCTGCTCCTGGGCTCGCTCGCCCTCTTCCCTCGATGGCCCATCAGCTTCGTCGAGGACATTAGGCGTTACAGCGACGTTGCTGGCGGACGAAATCCACTGTCCGTTCTGATCGGTCTGGTGTGGCCTCAGGGACCGGACCTAGCGCGTTACGGGTCAGCCGGCATCCTGCTACTGGCCATGCTGGCAGCGTGGCGTCGAGGGGGGTCAGATACCGGTAGGGATTTCACTTATGCCACACACTGGACCATTTTGGTCAGCCTCTTGGTACCCTTCCAGACCGGCACGACCAACCAAGTGATGCTACTCATTCCCCTTCTCACCTGGCTAAACAAGGCGCTTCGACGGTGGAAAGACGGCCTGGTGGCGATCGGCGTCGGCGTCACAGAACTGGCGCTTTGGGGGCTGTTCCTGGGTACCATCAAGGGCAACTGGGAGCATCCGGTCATGTTCCTCCCTCTCCCACTCCTCAGTTTGATGGTGCTAATCGGAATCGAGGTTCAGCGCTGGCGGGTCAATCGGAAAGCAGACTCTTGTGCCCAGTTCGACGGGGTGCGATGAAACGCTGGCTTCGACTGCTTCTGCAACTACTCAGCCTCCTGCTTTTTGGGCTCATCCTCTGGTGGGCAGGGCCTGATGCCTGGCGACAGGTTCTTACTGGCGACCTGAAGCACGTTCTCATCGCGTTCCTGTTGCTCAGCGCAGCCACTGTGCTGTCCGCTACCCGCCTCCAGCTAGTGACCCATTCGATAGCAGATCGACGGCTCGCGCCATGGCAGCATTTCTACTACCTGAACATGACAGCCCGGGCAATAGGCCTGGTGATACCGCGTAGCATAAGCACCTTCGCCGGAAAGCCGGTCGGATTGCGCAGCCTGGGCCTTTCGCTCAAACGCTCGGTCTGGGCGGTGCTGGTTGACAACCTCTTCGATCTCATCCTGTTGAGCGTGCTTGCGATCCCAGCCTTGCTGTACCTCGGGGCACAAATATCAGCCCATGTGGCGCTCGCGCTAACGCTGGGGCTTATTTTGGCGCTGACAGGAGGGCTCTGGTGGGCGACCAATGGCGATAGACTCCATCGGCTCTTCAAATGGGTGGAACGTGTCCCTCATCTGGCAAAGATGTTGCCCAATACATCGGAGAAAGCTACCGAGCTACTGCTCCAACGCCGAACCGCTGTGCAAGCGCTGGGATTGACGCTTCTGCTCAATGCGACTCTGGCAACATGCTATCACCACATCGGCCTTGCTGTAGGGTTATCCTACCCATGGGTCCTCTTTGCCGCAGGTTTCCCCGGGGTTCAGCTGAGCCTGGTGCTGGCAGTAACACCAGGGGGATTGGGTCTATTTGATGCCGGGTGGTACGGTGTCCTGCTACTCGGCGGCGTGCCGAGGCAAGATGCCCTGGCCTTCGTCATCGCCCAGCGAGCCTACATGCTCATCTTCGTCCTGGTATGCGCCGGGTTGGGCACGCTGCTCCCACTGGTGGCAGGGGAGCACAGACGTGGATAAAGGACAGAGAGATCGACTGGTGCTCTTCGCGCTGGCGTCAGCGGTGCGGCTGGCTACAGCCGCCCTTGTCCCTCAGCCGGGCTACATGGACACAGCCTACTACGCCGCCGGGGCCGTCCGCATTGGACGGGACAGCAGCTTCAGCGAGCCCTTCATCTGGACGTACCTGAATGATCCCGCCAGCGTGCTCCATCCCGGTTTCCTCTACTGGATGCCTTTCCCCTCGCTCCTGGGCGCCCCTCTTGCCGCCCTGTTCCCGGATTCCTTCTTTGCCCTCCAAGTGCCCTTCGCGATTCTATCCGCCACGATCCCCCTGGTGACGTACAGCCTTGCTCGGCGGACTTCCGGGCGCAGAGGGCTGGCATGGGCTGCCGCGCTTCTGACTGTCTTCAGCGGTTTCTTCTTCCCATACTGGACCTTGCCTGAGACCTTTGCCCCCTTCGCCCTCCTCGGCAGCCTGGCGCTGTGGCTCGCCGGCAGGCCGGTCTCGGAGAGGAGAAGGAGAAGCGCCAGGGCGATCCGCTGGCTCTTGGTTGGCTCACTCACCGGCCTGGCCCACCTCACCCGCGCGGACGGCGTTCTGCTCCTCCCAGTGGTCGCCCTCGCCCCGCTGGCCTTGAATCGGGCAGCAAGGGTCAAGAAGAGGAGCGATGCACCCGACGCGTCGGGCGACGTGCGAAGCAGACTCAACGCACGAACCACGGGTGCGATGCACCTGTTGATAGCGGTGGTCGGGTACGTCCTGGTGATGGGGCCCTGGTTTGCTCGCAACCTAACCGTCGTAGGAACACCGCTCTCACCCGCCGGCACGAAGACAATCTGGCTCACCGACTATGACGACCTGTTCTGCTACGACTGCGACCTGTCGCTGTCGTCTTACCTGGCCTGGGGGTGGGGCGACATCCTGCGATCCAAGCTCTCGGCCTTGTGGATCAACTTCCAACGCTTCGTAGCGGAGGACTGTCTCATCTTTCTGCTGCCTCTCGTCTTCATAGGCTTCTATCGGTTGCGTCGGCATCTGTCTTTCCTGCTGGCTTTTCTCTATCTTATCGTGATCTACCTGGCCCATTCGCTGGTCTTCACATTCCCTGGATGGCGGGGGGGCTTCTTCCATTCGAGCAGTTCACTACTACCCTTTCTCTACGCGGCAGCGGCCGAGGGGCTGGATGCGTTCATAGGATGGGCAGGTCGACAGCGAGGCTGGAGACGGCGGCAGGCGCGAGCAGTGTTCAGTGTAGCGATGGTTGCAGCGGCGACAGCTCTAAGCCTCTACGTGGCGTGGGAGAAGGTACCGACGTGGCGGAGAGCCAACGCGCTCTACCTAGACGTGGATCAATGGCTCGCGGAACAAGGAGCCACGAATGCCAAGGTGATGGTCGGTAACCCACCGGCCTTCTGGTACCACACAGAGCGGCAGGCCACTGTCGTCCCAAACGGCGACGTGGAGGTACTCCTGGAGGCCGCCGACCGATATGGGATGCCCTATGTATTGCTAGAAGAAAACCATCCAGCACAGCTAGCGGACCTGCATGCTGGCGCAATACGTCATCCCCGGCTGCGGGTGGCGAAGACATGGTCAGAAGGAGACGACATTCTCTACATCGTTCAACGATGAGAACGACTTGCGCAGGAAGCTCTCACGGCACTCCTCTAAACTACGTGCCCAACCACAGACAAGAGGCACTTCACTCAACTGCCGGCGATGGCTGGCAGGATGGACAAAAATACGTACCTCGTTGACCAACCTTGATGCGTTCGATGATGGCTCCACAGCGTCCACAAGGCTCCCCCTCCCGATCATAGACCAATAGCTGGCTGGCAAACTCGCCTGCCTCGCCGTCGGCCTGCTTGAAGTTGCCATTCTCAAGAGTCGTACCGCCCTCAATAACTGCTGCGCGAAGCACAGAGCGAATGGCATGGTGAAGTTCTCTTACCTCTTCAGAGGATAAGCTGTCGGCCGAACGCAGGGGGTGAATGTGAGCCCGCCAAAGTGCCTCGTTGACGTATATGTTGCCCAGACCAGCCAGGAAGCCTTGGTTGAGCAACAGAGATTTGATGCGACCGCGCCGCTCTGCGAGCATGGACGCAAATCGCTCAACCGTGAAATCGTCTGCCAGGGGTTCAGGTCCCAGCTTCCCGAGCACCTCGCTGGGTTCATCCGTCAAGATCAAGCGTCCGAACTTCCGCATGTCCGAAAAGCGCAGGCGCCCGCCGTTCGTCCCTGGGCCGTTGTCCAGGTAGAAGATCACACGTGTATAGGCGCTCACGGCCTCTGTCTCTGGACAGTCGGTGGTCTCAAGCAGAAGCTGGCCCGTCATCCTGAGATGGATCAGCAGGGTCTGTCCATCATCCAATTCAATGACGATCCACTTCCCTCGACGGTCGACGCCGGTCACTGTCCTGCCGGTGAGCCGCTGAGCGAAGAGCCCCGGGTCAGGCGCGTCAATGCTACCTGGCCAGTGGATTGCCACCTTGGTTATCGTGTATCCTCTCAGAGAGGCATACAGACCGCGGACAACCGTCTCTACTTCAGGTAGTTCGGGCATAGGAGCATTATACGAGTTGTCGCCCAGGCTGCAAGAGGACTGGCCAAAGGTGCTTCGTGTTCATTCACGAATCATGGTAGAATAGGAACACACGGAGAGATGTCTTCTAGTCTATGGGGGGCTACCGATTATGCGGTCGCGCAGGTGGGGTCTGATCGCCGTCGTTGCTCTGGTCATGGCCGCTATCTTGTTGGGCATAGCCTTGATCTGGCAGCGAGGGCCTGAAGCTAGCGTCTCTGCTACACTTACAGCCACGAGGGAAACGGCTACAACGTCGCCATCCCCGACCGCCGCTATCCCTACACCGACAAAGGCCATGACGTACACCGTACAGGCAGGCGACACACTTTCGGCCATTGCCCAGAAACACGATGTCTCTCTCGAAGCGCTGACGACCGCGAATGACTTGGCAGACCCCGACGTGCTACAGATCGGTCAGATCCTGATCATCCCTGGTGATGATAGCGAGGCCGCGCCCGGTCCAACCTTAAATGAAACGTCGGTATCAAGCTCTTCGACAGATGAAGAGGATAGTGCAGGGACGCCGCCGATCCCCGGAACAGCATCTATGCACCCCCTCCCGACGATAACGCCCTCCGGGCCACCGCTGGTTGAGATCAAAGAGATAAGGGGACTCGGCAATCTGGAAACCGAGACGATCGTCCTGAGCAATCAGGGAGGCATGGTCAGCCTCGAAGCGTGGACGCTCTCAAGTGCGGCCGATGATCGTTTCATCTTCCCGGCGCTGACGCTCTTCCCGGAAGGGGAGGTGCGGGTGCATTCGACAGAGGGAGACGATACCCCTCGAGATCTGCACTGGGGGCGGACGGAATCGGCCTGGCGACAAGGGGAGTTGGTGGCTCTGCGTGATGCCGATGGAAACGTCGTTGACACATACGTTGTGCCGGATTAAGACACCCAACGGCGAGCAGTCCGGAAAGGAAGATGATAAGGATCCCCCTCGTCGCTTGAGCCCCCTCTTCACCTGCGTGATCTGTGGATAGATGCTGCATCTTTCCACAGAAACGTAAGGCCTCGTGGCGTGTTCTTTCTATTGCCATACTTACATCTGACATGTGACTCGTTCATTATTGGAGGAACTCATGGGACCCATCAAGTTGATCTTGAACCCAGCAGCGGGGCGCGGCTACGGAGCCCAAGTGGAGCCGAAACTACGCCAATGGTTGAAGGATGAAAAGGTTGAATTTGACCTAGTTCGGACCAGAAGGCCATGGCACGCAGCGGAGTTGGCCAGGCGTGCAGCCGAGGATGGCTTCGAGACCATCGTTGGCGCCGGAGGCGATGGAACGACCAACGAGGTCATCAATGGTCTCATGACTGCGTCACAGAACGGCACCACACGGAAGATAGGCATCATTCCTGCCGGCTCCGGAAGTGATTTCGCCAGTGGCATAGGACTGCCACTCGACCCGCGAGAAGCCTGCCGTCGCATAGCCTGCGATCACGTCAAGACGGTCGACCTTGGACGCGTCACGATACCAGGACGGGAGCCGCGGTACTTCGGTAACGTCGTCGGCGTCGGTTTCGACGGTGCTGTTCTAGTCGAGACGCTGAAGATGAAACGTCTCAGAGGTCTACCGCTCTATCTGTTGGCGGTGCTGAAGACAATCCTCTTGAACTTCGAGCCCCCCCTGATGACCATCAGGTACAATGGACAGCAGATGGAGCTGCCAGCCACGATGGTCTCAGTGGCGAATGGGCCGCGCGAGGGAGGAGGATTCGTCGTCGCACCAGACGCAAAACCTGATGACGGTCTCCTCGATCTATGCATCGCACGGCAGGTGAGCCGACTGACGATGCTGCGGATTCTTCCTCACTTCCTGCAGGGCACTCACACCGACCTGGATCCGATCACGATGGACCAGACTGAAGACATAACTATCTCCTCAGCGGATGGCCTAGTCGCCCACGTCGATGGAGAAGTCCTCTGTACAGACTGCCCGCAAATCAGATGCGAAATTCTACCGGGCGTCCTGGAAATATGCGTCTAAGCAGGGGGCTTCTTGGAGCTTGCGATACAGAGTTGAGCCGCTCGGAACGGTCTACCCAAGCTCGACGCGCCAGGGGCAGCGGTCGCGCTTTGAGCAGAAGTCACAGGCTACTGCGTCGGGCCTCATGTGTGGCCCCATACCAATGACAAAAGAGACCGACTTCCGAGGAATCATGAGGCAGCTATCCGTCAGGGTCACGCCGATCTCAACGGTCGGGAGGTACTCAAAGATCACCTTCTGCTGCCAGATCGACCAGCCTTCCTGACCAGGCTGGGCTCGCATACCTGACCCCCAATGGTGGTCTTCCGCGATCTCGCACACATCTGCGATGACCGCGTCCGACACCTTCCCAAGCGCGGCGACACCTGCGCCGTCGAGGGCCATCGCTCGCACGGGATCTTCAGCAAACAGCTGCTGCATGCGTTCCTCCAGCGCCGAGCCAATGGTACAGACAGCCAGGGCCACCTTCTCCGCGCCCGCCAACGCCCGCGCCACGAGTGTGCCCTCGAACGTGGCTCCACCTTCCAACTCGACCGTCTTGTGATGAAAGCTCTTGACGGACAAGACATCATAGACCGCACCAAGGTCAAGGAGAGGCGAAAGATCATTCGTGACCTCTTCGGCTGAGGCGATGAGCCCTGGACCGGCACGTTCTGGGTCGATACCCTGCCCTCTCAACACATCTTCAGCGTCAAGCGAGATTTGATCAGTGTCTATGCTTATTCGACGTGCAGCCGATTTCATTCTCGTTTTCATCTACTGCCACACTCCCACACCTCACGCTCCCTAGAAATCTACCGGCTCCTGCCGGGTCTCCGCATCCAGGAACTGCGCCAATTGGTCCTTGAAGAAGAGCTGAATGGTGCCGGTGGGACCGTTACGATGCTTGGCGACAATTACCTCGGCTATGTTCTGCTGCTCGGTATCGGGGTTGTACATCTCATCACGATAGATAAACATCACGATATCCGCATCCTGCTCCAAGCTGCCACTAGCTCTCAAGTCCGCCAGGATAGGCCGCTTGTCGGAACGCTGCTCGACCGCACGGGAAAGCTGTGATATCGCCACAAGGGGGACGTCCAGTTCTCGAGCCAACCCCTTGAGCGAACGCGAGATATACGAGACCTCTTGAACTCGGCTTTCACCCCGCATGTCACCGGCCGTCATCAGCTGGAGATAGTCGACCAGGATCAGATCAATGCCGTGCTCAGCATGGAGGCGTCGCGCCTTAGTGCGCATCTGAAGAACCGAGATGGAGGGGGTATCATCGATGTACAAAGGCAGATCAGACAGCCGTCCTGTTGCTTGGACGAAGAGAGGCCACTCTCGCTCCTGTAAATCGCCGAGACGCAGGCGCTGTGCCTCGATTCCCGTCTCGGCGGACACCATGCGCTGCACGACCTGCTCACTAGACATCTCCAAACTGAAGACGGCAACATGCTGACCCAAGTCCGCCGCGTGCCGCGCGACAGAAATGCCCAACGATGTCTTACCAACAGAGGGTCGCGCTGCAATCAGGATCAGATCGGAACGCTGAAGTCCACCCAGCAACCGATCCAGATCGATGAAACCGGTGGGCACGCCCAGGGGCTCGTCCTGGTGATCGTAGAGATACTCGATGCGGTCGTAATAGCTCCGGATGACCTCTTGCACAGGGGTCAGATCGCGCGTGATACGGCGCTCGGAGACACTGAAGAGGGCCTGCTCAGCCCGATCGACCGTCTGATCAATCTCCTGTTCCTCCTGGTAGGCGAGTTGAGCGATACGGCTCGCCGCGTTGATCAAGCGCCGGCGAATGGCATCCTGCTCGACGATGCGCCCATAAGCTTCGATGTGTATGGCACTGGGGACCGCGTTGATCAGATGGGTGACATAAGCTGCACCCCCGATCTCCTCAAGACGGTCTTGACGCTCCAGTTCATCACACAGCGTCACAAAGTCGACCGGCTCACGCCGTTCGTGCAGCATGAGGATCGCCTCGTAGATCCAGCCGTTCTTCCGGATGTAGAAGTCGTCCGGCCTCAGGAAAGGGGAGACTCGAAACAGCGCCTCGGGGTCAATGAGAAGGGAACCGAGAACCGCCTCCTCGGCTTCAACGTTGCTTGGAACAAGCTTGTCCGGTGCTGCCATCCGTTACCTTTGCCGCCCTCAGGCCAATCCCTCGACAGACCCAGGATACTTCGCCTCTTCAGGACGACAGGTCATCCAGATCGAGCCCTTCGACAAAATCACGGAAGGCCGAGAGGTCCTCCTCGTCCTCCTGGGCACCCCGCCCGCCCTCGGCGATGTCCTTCTCAGGCGTGATGCTGGCCCGATCCATGACCCTCTCCTCTACGAAGATGGGAACACCCGCACGCACTGCCAGCGCGATAGCATCGGAGGGCCGCGAGTCAATCTCCAGCGCCGTTCCATTCATATCCAGGGTGATAAGGGCATAGAACGTGTCATCACGGAGATCATTGACAAGAATGTGGGAAATATCTCCCCCCATCTCGCCAATCACGTTGTTGAGCAGATCATGGGTGAGAGGACGAGAGATATCGACGTTCTTCAACCGTATGGCGATTGCCTCAGCCTCGTAGGGCCCGATCCAGATCGGGAGATAGAGCTCCTCCTCAAGAGCCTTGAGGACGATGACTCGATGCTCCGACATCAAGCTGACCCGAATGCTATCGATCTCCACTTCAATCATGTTGTCCTCCTGACAGGGGGCATTACCCAGTCAAGATTATACCTGAGCGACTCAGGTTGGCAAATGGTCATGGTTCTACGATCGTTAGAGATGTTGGCAACAAGACGACGTTCCTCCCAGCCTCGGTCGGCACGCGTCCCAGATCAGCAGATCTGTACAGGCCGACTTCAATGGTAGCTGGGCCGTCATAAGGCGTGCGAAAGGACATCGGGTGCTGATCGACGAGCACCTCGCCTGGAATCCAGCTGCGAGAAGGTCGGGAGCCGCCGACCGGCCGACCGTCGTGCTGGCCCACCAGGCGACCGTCATCATCCAGTATGTGCGTGAAGACTTTGTAGTCAGCACCGGCCGCTTCCTCAAGGGCACGCCAATAAAGAGTGACGGTGATCGGTCGGTTAACATAGTAGGGTCCCGGCATCAAATCGTATCCCAGCAGCTCGGCTACGCCATCGAACTCAGCGTTTACCTGGTGGGTTATCGGAGGTGATTCGAAGCGATGTTCACTAACGGCGATCTCCACCTGCCCCAAGGTGATCTGGCGTTCGCCCATCTGCAATATTACATAAGCAGTCCCATCACCGGCAGTGGCGGGGATCACCAAGCGACGATGCTGGACTATTGTCTGACCGACCGACCAGCGGGGGGCAGGATAGCGTCCTCCGATGACAAGTTTCTCAGTGGAGAGCAGATCCCCCTGTCTGAGCAGCAAGGATGCGGCACGCCGGCCCTCGACCTGTTCCCTCGATTGCCAGCGCAAATTGACAAACAGAGACGCGCCAGGGGCCACGGTCTCGCGGTTCAATGATGCTCCTGCCAGGATGATGCCGTCCTCCAACTCAACGGGTTCGCCCCAAGCTGACACCTGAGGCTTTACGCCGTAGGGGTTTTCCCGCTGACGTATGGGTGAGCTCAGTGAGATCGCCCCCAGGTTGAGCGACTGTCCTTTGGGATTCCCAGCTTCATCCAGCACGTCCAGAGTCTCGATCATCTCCCCAGTCATCTCATAGACGCCGAGCGACAGTGTATGGGTGACAGGCGGCGTGCCGGGCGGCAGCGGCAGCAGATGGTAAGTCGTGACCTCCTCACCCGCACGCCAACGGTCGGTAGGCAAAGATGCCTCACTTAACAACCAATCGTCCGTAGTAGCCCACTTCCACCCACTGGCGCCTTGCACATCCAGGCTCACCCGGAGACGACGGGCGACCGGTTCCTTCAATCGCCAGCCCAAGCTTGCACCGACAGCTGTGTTAGCTGACGCATCTTGTTCGACCCAGACCCCAACTAAGTGCAACGGGCCAAAATGAGCATCGGCAGGGAGCAATGTCGGACGTGCCAGAACCTGATCTAGGCGATAAACCCTCACGTGCAGATCCTCAAATGAACGATAGTCCACCAAGCTACCCGCGGTCTCCAAGGCAAAGGGCAAGAGATGTCGGTAATCCTGAGTGCCGTCCGAGTATTCCACCAGAAAGACACGATCGCCAACCGCAGTTTGATCGATCAGTGTGGTCCAGGTAGTATCACCCTTGAGAGGATTAGGGCGGATGATAGGAGCCGTACCGTGATAGGCATAATCCAGCGACCAATCCCGCCAGGGTGCGATGATAAGACTACGTTCAGTCGTTTTATCTTCCAGCCAAGCAGCTACCGCGCGCACGTCGTCCTTTGCGAACTCCTGGTCGAAGGCATAGGCATGAAGAGAGATCACCGTGCAAGAAAAAACTGCGAGAACCAGAAGAGTTGCAAGCCCTTTCTCCACGCAAGACTCGCTGCCGAGCCGCACAATGACGTAGGCGCAGAGAAACAGCAAACCTACCGTGAAAGGCACCACGTAGCGAGGATGAGAGAGGGGCTTGGCTAACCACATCAACAGCGAGGCGCTGAGGGGCATCAGCCAATGGGATAGGAGGCTGAAAACCACCCTACGATCTCCGACTCCTCTCCAGAGAAGGACCAGCGCAGCAAGCAAGAGTCCAGCCAGGATGAAGGTGGCTATCCTCAGCGGTCGATAACCTGGTGCTCCGGTGAGCCCGCTCCACTGAAACGTCCATAGGAGACGGGTCAAGTGATCCAGCGGGACCGGTCTGACAAAAGGATCACCAGATCCCACGTCGTCTAGGACAGATTGCAGGTTGAGCGCTACAGCGATTGTCCAGGGAAGATAGGCCAAGACATCGACCACCAGACTGACCAGCCAGCAGTTCAGCCTTCGCCGACGCTGCCATAGATCGATGATCAGCAAGAGTCGGACATAGGCAATGGCAAAGAAGAACACGTAATGCAGATAGAGACCGATGGTTTCCACGATAGACAACAGGGCCCAGTCTGTCCAGTCCCGTGGCGCTCTTTGGCCCCGCAGTCGTTCGGTCAAGATCAGCAAGGCCACGTAGAAAAGTGGGAGGAGAGCGTAAACCCGAGCCTCCTGAGAGTAGACGATGTATAACGGTGAAAACACCACCAGGACAGCGGATACGAAACCCGTGCGACGGCCCAGCCGGCGGCCACCAAACATGTAGACAACAGGCACAAGAAGCACATTGAACCAAACAGAAATGAAACGAACGGCAAAGGCACTGACACCGGCGAGATTAGCCCAACCTTTCATCAGCAAGAAGTAGAGCGGCGGATGGACGTGCGTTGCCCGATCAACCAACAACTCGCCGAGGTCGGTGGTGGCCAGATGGATGGTAATCGCTTCGTCCCACCAGATGCTTTGGGCCTCCAGACGAAAGAGGCGAAGGAGGAAAGCCAGAAGTACGAGCCCTATGACGGACAGACTGGTAGCATCAAGTGTCCATCTCCGCGATTCAGTCATCAGTCGAGATCCCTAGAAACATGTACCTCTGTCAGCACGACGAGGTCATCGCGCCAACGCTCCCCGTCGTCCCGATAGGCCGGAAGCCGCTCCAAGGAGGGCCAGCCGTACATCCCCGCCACAAGTTGATAGTCTCCGGGCGGCGCGTCGATGTCGACTACAATTGGGTGTGGATCTGGCAGCAACAAATCCTGCGTCCATTCGCCGGTGGGGTAGGCTCCCAGCAGCGGGAGTCCGTCGTGCTGGCCTTCCATATGCCCATCCTCATCGACCAGATGTACGAAGACGTGGTAATCCTCGCTCACCTGCCCCTCGCATCGCCAATACAAGGTCGTGGTCAGCACGTCCCCCGACTGCACGACGTCACTTGAAAGGGCATAGGCCTCCAAGGCGATGGCATCACCAAGACGAGCAGATGCAGCCTGCCAGTTACGATCCGCCAGATTCAATTCATAGGCCTGCAGTGCGCCGAAGTCGCGTCGCCCGCCCCTGGACATGGCACGGACCCAGCGCTCGAAGCTCGGCAGCTCGTCCAAACGACCAGTGGCAAACAGCACGATCGGAGCCTGGGAGCGGAGCGTGCTCGCCACGAGATCTCCAGCCGTCAGATAGCCAAGGTAGATGTGCCGGTAAGAGGCCTCGGTCAATGTGGGGGGCACCAGTCGGCCGGCGACAAAGGCCAAGAATGGATCGTCGGTCACGATGAGGTCTTCCGGGGCGGAGGCGCGTTGCAGAAACGCGCGCGCCGTCAAGCGATCCTGCGACCAAGTGCGGTCCACTCTCACCTGTGGCAAGTGCTCCCTCCACCGCCCTACGGCGGGTAGCGCCACGAAGTATGACCCGACAAAGAGCATGAGCACGGCCAATGCCACATGGAGCCAGGGCAGGGGCTTCTCCCATTCCTGATGCGAGACAGCCCATCTACCCAGCTCGGCCAGCCCACCGCCAGCGACGACGACCAACGGCAAGGCGACGAGCAGCAGGTAATGCATCCACAACGGGGACCAGGCCAAGAGGATTCCCAAGGTAGCCAACAACCACGTTGCTGCAATGATCAATCCTCGACGCTGGCTCGACTTCATGGACAACGTCACCGCGCCGATTCCCGCCATGCCGAGCAGTGGCCAGCGGTGGCCTAGATAGTCGGTTATCAGACGCCAGTTTGTGCTCAGCGTGGTGGGACGAATGGCCGAGGCGGTCCTGTAGTTGTACCGAAGAACCCAGGTGAGAAATGCACGTCGATCGATGGGTATCAGCACGATCAGCCCCAGGGCAACCCCCATGCCAACGAGGATGGCCAGGTCGGGCCAGATCTTCACGGCAGTTCCCTCAGCCCTGGTCGATCTCTCGCCGCTCCGCGCCGGCACCGGGAAGAAGAGGGCCGCTGCCAGCGGCAGGGCGAAATAGATCAACAGGGGATGGATGAGCAGTGCTCCTGCGTAGGCCCCGCCAGAGACGACGAGCCAGATTCGCCGCCCATGGCGCCGGAAGGCAGAAGCTGCCGCGAGGCCAACCATGGCGAAGGCGAGGGCCGGCATGTCGCTTGTAACTGCATGTGCGCGCAATGGGACCTCCGGCAGCCCCACCCACACCGCAGCAGCTGCCACCCCAGCCCAACGTCCCCAAATCTGTCGCGCCACAGCGCCCAGGGCGATCACCCCCAGCAGGGTAAGGATCAAGGCTGTCAGGCGAGCAACGACGAGCGTCTGGCCGGCCAGGCGGAAAGCCAACTGCAGCATCCAAACCAGCAGCGGCGGCTTGTTCAAGAGCACCTCAGTGTAGAGAGAGTAACCAGCGTTGGCAAGAGCTGCCCGCTGAACGTACAGACCCTCGTCGTTGCTCAATGCGTAGGCGTCGAGGTGTGTGAGAGGCCAGAAGAGGTATAGGGCTATCACGAGGCTCCAAGAGACCCAGTAGGCCACCTCTACCCAGGTACGCTCAGCATTTGGGAGCATGGCTCGCGCCCTCTAGTGCCGTATCGTGGCGATAGGCACGACGTCGCCAGGATAGGGCTCGTTATCCCCATGGTAGGCCGGCAACCGTTCCCCAGTCGCCGGGTCGTAGCAACCGACCCTCAGGTGGTACTGACCCGCCGGCACGCCGTCCAACGAGAGGCGTATGGTATCCTTCACTACCTCACCCGATTGCCAGCGAGTGGTCGGATACGTCCAACCCCGCGGCACAGCATCATCTTGAGCCACGATCCTGTCGGTGGTCGGGTCGACAAGATGGACAAAGACCTTGTACGACGTCTCCATCTCGCGTTGGGCCTGCCAATAGAGCGTCAGGCCAAGCGATTCATCGGACCACCCTAAGTCGTATCCCCGCAAAAGAAGCACTTGTCCTAGACGAACACGGCTTGCGTCAAGGGGATACATCGGCTGCAATGGATCGACGCGGATAGAGCTCAAGAAGGCACGATCCCCCAGGGCGGTTCCACCCGTCGCACCAGAGGCGCTATCCACCAGCGTCAGGTCGAGTGCGTATTCCCCCGGCTCCAGCGCAGGAGGAATCTGTAGCGCGTAGTGGCTGCGGACGACCTCCTCCGCGCCCCACTGAGAGGTAGGCCAAGATGGGGAGAGAGGGGCGCACCGCTGCGCCCGCCGTCGGGACGACGGCGCTCCACTCACTTGCCGTCGGGACGACAGCGCTCCACTCACTTGCCGTCGGGACGACGGCGCTCCACTCACTTGCCGTCG
>CAYQZG010000078.1:12158-17970 GCA_964421785.1 uncultured Anaerolineales bacterium | reverse complement strand
AACCCTGCTTCGCAGGCTGGATGGTGGAGTCCGCAGAGCGGGGTTGGGCTTTGAGCAGGATGTTCAGCGTGCGACCGGCAGCGCCAGCGAGAAGGTGCTTCCCTGCCCCTTGCCGGGGCTTGCCACGTCCGCCCGGCCTCCGTGTGCTTCGGCGACGTAGCGCACGAAGGTCCAGCCAACGCCCGACCCCCTCTGGCGTCGCCGCAGGACAGACGTGCTGTGCTGGAAAGGACGTGTGAGCGCCGCCACACGCTTCGGCGAGAGCCCCACGCCGGTATCCGAGACCTCGATGACGATCATGTCATCGGACACATAGGCGCGCACCTTGGCCTGGCCATCGGGATGATTGAACGTCACCGCGTTATGCGCCATCTGGAAGACCGCCTCAGCAACCCATTCGGCGTCGATACGGACCTCCGGCAGATCGGAGGGTACGAAGACCCGGAAGTCCACACCCCGGGCCTGAGCTATCGCAACGATCGGCTGCACAGCCCATTGGATGACGTGGCTTATGGCGTGGCGTTCGAGGGATGGTTCGCGTCGCTTGTTGACCAACTTAGCAATCCTGGCCACGTTCTCGACACGCTGTTGCACCCCTGCGATGAAGGCGACCAGACCGTCCAGCAGCTCCCTGACGTCCGGGCTGCACGCCTCCCCCTTTCGCCGCACGCGTTCGCGAATTCTATCGACGGATGCAAAAGGCGTCAGAAGCTCCTGGGTCAGCGTGATGAGCAAGCTTGCCTTCAACTGATCCATCTCCTCCAGGCGTTCGTGGGCTGCCTGAAGGGCCTCTCGCCGTTCCTGCTCCCGTTGCCACAGCATCTTCAGATCGCGTGCGTACACGATGAGCTGGTCGGGCGACAAGGTGTCGACGCTTGGCGGTTGGGGCTCACCGTCCTTGGGCTTGTCGCCCAGAATCTCCTTGATCACCTCAATGAGGTGGACGGGACTGAAGGGCTTGGTCACGTACGCTTTAGCCCCTACCGACATGCCCAAGGCGCGGTCGTCCTCCGTTGCCTTGGCCGTGACGAGAATCACGGGGATGTCGCTGGTCTCTGGGTCCGTGTTCAGCCTTGAGCAGACCTCGAAGCCGGACATGCCGAACATCATGACGTCGAGAAGCACCAGGTCCGGATGGAGTTTGTGAGCCACCTTGAGAGCCTCGCTGCCGTTATGGACGATGACTGTCTCCAGGCCTTCCAGGCTGATGGTTGAGGCCATGGCGGAGGCCATCGCTTCCTCATCCTCGACGATCAGGACCGTCTTCCGTTGCTTGCCCACGTTCCATTCACCTCCGTTGAGTGCGGAGACTGAGAGCAACCGAATCCGCTACTACGACTGCACCTCCGACCGCAGATCTAGCCGTCCAGAACGGTGCGCACGATCCGAGTCAGCTCCCCCATGGAGAATGGCTTGGCGAGCGCGTCGGCGAAGCCGGCGTCCTGCAGCTCCTCGATGCGAGTGTCCACAATGTGCCCCGTCATAGCGATGACGTTCAGGTGTGGATACTCGGCGCGCAGGCTGCGCAGCAACGCCTCGCCCCCCATCTCCGGCATAATCACGTCCGTCAGCACCAGATCGACGTCCTGCTGCGACACGATCTCCAAGGCCTCGCGCCCGTTGGTCGCCGTGATGACGTGATACCCGGAGGCCTCCAGCCCGATCTCAATGGCCCGTCGAAGTCGCTGGGCGTCCTCGACGACGAGGATCGTCTCGCCTCGACCTCGTTGGGTACTCTCTCTCTCGGCTGCCTGTTCCTCGTCGTCATCCTCCACCAAGGGGAGGAAGATGGTGAAGGTGGTTCCCTCATCCACCGCTGTTTCGACGTCAATGAAGCCTTGGTGCTGTTTGACGATGCCATAGACCTGTGCCAGACCAAGGCCCGTCCCTTTCCCCTCCTCCTTGGTGGTGAAGAAGGGCTCGAAGAGGTGATCCTGCACCTCCTTGCTCATCCCGGCGCCGGTGTCGGAGATGGTCAGGCGAGCCCAAGCGCCAGGGGCCATGTCGGGCGGTCTAGCGTGCGACGTTGAGCCAGGCTCTCCGTCCGCCCCGACGCAGACGCGATCCACCTGGATGCAGAGCTTGCCGCCTTTCGGCATGGCGTCCTTGGCGTTGAGGGCCAGGTTCATCAACACCTGATGGATGCGGGTGGCGTCGGCCTGGACGGTACAGGGATGGGACGTCAGTTGCGCCGTCAAGCGTACGTTTTCGGGGATGGTGCGGCGCAGGAGCGCCAGGGCATCTTCCGCCAGGCTGACCAGGCTGACGGGCTCGGTCTCCATCATGGCCCTGCGGCTGAAGTCGAGGATCTGCTGAATCAGGTCAGCGGCGCGGTGGGACTCCTCCAGGATGGTCTCCAGGGCGTCCTGGGTGGCGGGTGCCAGGCCGCCTCCGCGCAGGGGCATCTGGGCGTAGAGGATGATGGAGGCCAAGATGTTGTTGAAGTCGTGCGCGATGCCGCCGGCCAGCTGCCCCACGGCGGCCAGCCGCTCCTGCTGGCGCAGCTGTTCCTCCATCTCCTTCCGCTCGGTGATGTCGCGGGCGATGGTCAGGATAGCTTCCTCGTCCCCGTACTGAACCAGGCGGGAGCTGAGCTCCACCGGGATCTCCGTGCCGTCGCGCCGGATGTGGACCGTCTCCAGGTACAGCGTGTCCCCGCCACTCAGGGCTGCGAAGGGATCAGGTACCTCACCCTCATCCTCCTGGACGGTGATGTCACCTAGCCCCATCCTCAGCAGCTCCTCGCGGCTGTACGCCAAGCGTTCGCAGGCCACATCATTGACCTGTACGAAGCTGCCCTCGGGATCGTGAATGAAGATAGCGTCGCTGGCGCTGTTAAACAGGGTTCGGTAGCGCGCCTCCGACTCCCGCAGGGCCTCCTCCGCCCGCTTCCGCTCGCTGATCTCACGCTGGGCTTGCTCATAGAGCCGGGCATTGCGTATGGCGATGGCGGCCTGGGTGGCGAATAGGCTCAGCAACTCCGCGTCGGCGGCCGAGAAGGTGCGGGAGGCGCTGCCCTCCGTGGTCAACACGCCCAGGAACTCATCCCCCCAGCGGATCGGCACCCCCACGACAGCCGCAATAGGGAGACCCTCATATTGGGGTGCTTGCCCCGCCCACTGTCGATAGTCGTCTACGGTCAGGGGCTCGCCGGCCTCCCAGACTCTGCCGGAGAGCCCTTCGCCGCGCCGGAGGACGCTGCCCACGGCCACCGACTCCCGGCCAACGGCGGTGACGAACTCCAACACATCTCGCTCCGGGCGGTAGATGTAGAGCCCGCCGGCCACCCCCTTTAGCAGCTCAATCGCCTGTGACGCGATAGAATCGAGCAGGGCGTCCAGATCCAACTGGGCGGCGATGTTCAGCCCCACCCCCCGCAGGGCCTCCAGCTGGGCTGCGTGCTTGCTGATCTCCTCGTATAGCCGGGCGTTGGCGACAGCGATGGCGGCGTGGTTGGCGAAGAGGGTCAGCAGTTCGAGATCGGCCTGTTTGAAGCGCCGGGTCTTTACGTCGTGGAGCAGGTGGATCACCCCCGTCACCTCACCTTGCCAGATCATCGGCGCGCTGAGCACAGCGGTGAAGGGCTGATCCTCCTCGTAGGTAGCAGCTCGTCCACTCCAGATGCGGTAGTCGTCGATGATCAGCGGTTCCCCTATCTCGGCCACGGTGCCGGCGGCGCCCTCGCCGTAGTCGAGGGTCGTTCCGGTATAGTCTTCAGGCGTGTTGTAGCTGACCACACAGTGGGCTTCTCCTCTTTGGGGATCGCAGAGGTACATTCCACCGCTGGGGGCATCCAGCAGATGGGTCGCCCGCTCGACGATGGCGTAGAGCAGCGTGGACAAATCGTGCCGGGCGGTGATGTCGAGCACGGTTGCCTGGAGCGTGGCCAACTCATCGGCCCTGCGGCGGAGGGCCTCCTCTGCCCGCTTGCGTTCGGTGATGTCGGTGTAGACAGCGACTGCTCCGATCAGCTTATCGTCTACCGTAACCGGGGACCCGGCCACGATGACGTCCACGGGAGAGCCATCTTCCCGGTAGCGGACGGTCTCTGTGGGCTCCACCTCCCCTCCGCTCATGACCTTCCGTGTAAACCCGGCCGCCTCCTGGAGCACGTCGGGGCCGGTGATCAAGTCGTCGACGTCCTCGCCGATGGCCTGCTCTTGTGAGTAGCCAAACAGCTTCTCCGCGCCGGAGTTCCATGCCATGATCCGGTTGCGCATATTGAGTGCCACGATGGCGTCGGGGGCGGCGTCCAGCACACCCTCCAGGTACCTCTGGCGCTGCTCGATGGTCGCGTACAACCTGGCGTTTTCGAGGGCGACGGCGATCTGGTCGGCCAGGGTCTCCATGGTGGCCTGATCATCGTCGTCGAAGGCATTGGGCACGTCAGCCTCCACCTCCAGCACCCCGATTACCCACGCTCCCATCTGGATCGGCACCGAGAGCGAGGAGGGAGAGAACCACGCGCCAGACTGATAGGGGCGAAAGTTGGTGGAGGCTTCCTTGACCAATATGGTCTCTCCGGTCTCGGCCGCCAACCCGATCGCACCCTCGCCCACCGGTTGCCGATACCCATCGGGGATGACGTCCCAGAAGTTATCCGTGGCGGCGGCCACGTGGAGTTCGTGCGCTTCTTCGCTCACCAAGAGCACAGCGGCCTGGAGATAGCCCAGGTCCTCCTGCACAGCGTCCACCGCCTGCTGGAGCAACGCCTGCTGATCGAAGATGGAGGTCACGTGACGCCCGATGTGGTTGAGCGTAGCCATCTGGATAGCTCGCCGCTCCAGTGCCTCCTCGGCCCGCGCGCGCTCGGCGACCTCCTGCTCCAGCTCGCCGGTTCTGGCCCTGACCTGAGCGCGCAGGACGATGCTTCCCGCCAGGAAGATAAGCGCCAACGTTGCAGTGATGACCAATGGCCAGATGACCCATGTAGGGAACGATGGCTGGCCAAAGCCCCCGAGCCATCGGTTCAACGACTGATAGTAGGCCGATCCCTGCTCATCTTTCAACGCAACAAGATGACGGTCGAGGGCGGCCGTCAGCTCCTGATTGTGCCTCTCGGGCACGGCGAAGCGAAGCTCGACCGGGCAGCAGATAATGGGGCTGCGCTCAACAGCGTACTCCCGCTCGTGCTGCAACCCATACAGCCGGGTGATCAGGGCGGCATCCGCTTCTCCCCCATCGACGAGCTGGAGCGCGGCAGCGTACGTATCGACCTCGACGAAATCGCACTCGACACCGAAGCTCTGCAAGGTCGGCCTCAGTTGGTTGTAGTAGACGTCCCCGGTGAGGACAGCAACGGTCTGATCCTCCAGGTCAAGAATGGACGCAAGGCCAGCGTTGCTCCGAGCGTAGACCTGACCCCAGTTTGAGAGGAGGGTTTCGTCGGTGAAGTCATACCGTTGGTCTCTTTCTGTCGAGTAGGCGATGCCGACCAAGAGGTCTATCTCGCCATCCTCCAGACGCTCGAGACATTCGGGCCAGGTGCCCGGCACATACTGGACGCGCCATCCTTCCTCTGCGGCGACGTAGTCGAGCACGTCGATGTAGATACCCTCGACGTTCCCGTCGGCGTCCGTGAAGACCAGGGGCTCGTTCTGATAGATGCCGACCCTGACCGGTTGGTCGGCATGGATGAGGATCATCGGGCTGAGTTGGGAGAACAGTAGACACAGCAGCAGGAGCCTGTGCTTTTTCATAGGATACCTCCCTCTTCCTCCAGTATATGTAGGATTGTACGCCCGACGGATGCAGAGCGCAAGCCGGCACGATGCGCGGCCTATCAAGATCCTCGACATGGCTTTGAGGGAAG
>CAYQZG010000078.1:5130-12058 GCA_964421785.1 uncultured Anaerolineales bacterium | reverse complement strand
GCCCACCATCCCCGCCCAGCGCTGAACCGCAGGGCTAAGAGCACAACCCCGCTTCGCGGGCTAGGAGAGCCGCCGGAGGAGGGTTGCGCTGTGAGCCGGGGGGTTCCGGCCCCCGGCGGACTCCGAGCATGCAAAAAGACCTGACAGGTTTCAGAAACCTGTCAGGTCTCGATGACCAAGCACGCTCTGACCCCCATCATCCGTTCATTCGTGCCATTCGTGATCCCGCCGCACCAGCACCACGGCTCCCGCAGCCAGCAAGGCCACCACCAGGGCGCACGCTACCTCGAAGCGCGTCGGCGAGACGGCCAGCGGCTGCGTGACCCCGCCCACCGGCAGGCCCTGCCCCAGCAGCGCGAAGTCCGTCAGGTCGAAGGCGTGCCCGGCGAACTGGAGGGTGCCGGGCACGCCGTGGGCCGGGTCGTCCTGGGGCGTGTAGACCAGCACGAGGGTGGAGCTGACGGCGGCGCCGGGCACTGCCACCGTGGTCGTCATGCCCTGGGTGTCGGTGGTCACCAGGCTGCCGCCCGCCGCCGGCGTGGCTGTCGTCGCAGTGGCGCCCGGCGCGCCGACGATGAGCCAGGCCTCGTCCCGGTTGGCCTCCGGGTCGTCGAGGGAAAATGATAAGATCCTGCCCTACTAGTCCGTGGCCACGGTGCGACGCACTTGCCTAGGTTCAAGCGATGGTGCGTTGCACCTGGGCGCATCAGACCCCCAGGTGCCTCGCACGAACAGAACGTGCAAGGCACCATGACCGACGTCGCCCATCGCATGCATCACGCCCGAGGGAATCCCCGGGACGTCGGCCTCGCCCTGGGTCGGGCGGTGCGCGGCCGGCTGGCGCGCACCATCGAGCGCTACATCGCGACCGGGCCCGCCCGCCACGGCACCGTGGACCTCGCCAAGCTCCGCCGCGGCGCGCTGCTCTGGCTACGCCGGCTGCCTTCGCGTTATCAGGAGGAGCTGAAGGGCATGGCCGAGGGCTCGGGCGTGCCGCTCCGGCGTCTGGTCGAGTGGTGTTTCGTCGAGGAGTGCGTGGAGGGTGGATCGCGATGGCGGCATGCTGCTGTTCGCCGTCGACGGCAAGCGAAACGCGTTCGCCGTCTTCGAATGTGGCTGTGCCGACCACGTCAGGCGAGATAACGCCGGGCGCGCGAGCGTGGGGACGAACCACGCCCTCGGAGCTGGTGGTCGGGAAGCGTCGGACGAACGCCTCGCCTCCTCGCAGCGTCGGTTTCGGCGCCTGAGGGCACTGACCGACAAACTGTGCAGGCGCGAGGGCAGCGTGAGCGTCCCGCACGACCTGATCCGTATGCTGGCCGATCCCGGCGTGGAGGTGCGCGGCGAGGACTACGGCACCGTCTACGCCAACGTGGCGTGCCCGAGCGAGCGCGCGATCTGGTACACGTTCGGCGGCTACCCGGCGGCCAGCGCCGGCGCGTGGCGGCGTTGGCCTTGGGCTCTCCCTTGCTCCTAGCCCCCTTTCACACAACGGACCTTGGCTTTCTACCTGCTCCTAGCCCTCGTCTCGGGGGCGGTTGGCCCGCACAAACCCACCCACCTGACCAGGCCCGCCCCCCTTGCAGAAAACCCCAATGACTAGTACAATCTGAGGCAACCAGGTGGACTTGCAGAGCCTAAGTAGCTCCGAATGAGCATCTTTACTGTCGAACTCACCTTCCCGAAAGCTACGATGGCCAATTGTCGCCAACGATCGCGTCGCTCGGCGCATGTCTGACTCGCCGGGTGACTGTCTTTCCAGCTTTCGCGAAGGCTATCCCTTGTGGATCTACTTGGTCGCGTGCCATTGCGTTGACCTGAGGGATTATGAAGCGATTCATCAACACACGCCGCTCGCCTACCATGCGCTGGCTCCTTGTCAACGTCGCGCTGGCCATCATTCACGTGCTCGCCGCGCAGCTGGGCCTGTTGCTCTCCCACCCCGAGACGCACGTCACCCTGGTATGGCCACCCTCAGGCATCGCCCTGGCTGCGGTCCTCCTGCTCGGCTACCGCGCCTGGCCCGGCCTCTTCATCGGCGACGTCGCCGTGGCCGTCCTGGAGGGCCATCCACCGCTCATGTGGGCCATCGGCCCACTGGGGAACACACTGGCCGCCGTGGTTGGAGCGTGGTTCCTGCAGACGTTCGTCGACTTTGATCCTCACCTCAGACGACTCAAGGACATCCTCTGGCTGGCCCTCGGAGGCGGCCTGTTCGGCACCTTGATCAGCGCCACGCTAGGGGTCGGCACCCTGACCGCGACCGGGCGCATCGCGTCGCAGCAGTCGCTGGGAGCCTGGCTGATGTGGTGGTTGGGCGACACGGTCGGCGTCACCGTCATCACGCCCGCCCTGCTGAACCTCGGAGTCACAATCAACGAGGAGAGATTCCCGGCCATTCGCCTGCGCGGGCTGGCCCGCGCAGCGCTGCCGTTCACTCTCCTCGTTGCCGCCAACGTGATTGTGTTCGGCGGCGTCGGCCGCCTCTTCCCCCGAAGTGCCGGCCTTCCGGTGGCCTTTGCCGCTTTCCCCGCGCTCATCTGGATCGCGATGCGCTTCGGCGTGGCCGGATCCAGCGTCTCGGCGCTGATCACGGCCATCATCGGCATCGCCGGCACGGTGCTCGGCTACGGGCCCTTCGCCGGCCCGGCCGTGCAGCAGAACCTGGGCGTGCTGTGGGGATTCATCGCCGTCACGACGCTCACCACCCTGGCCCTGGGCGCTGCGGTCACCGAGCGGCGGCAGGCAGAGGAGGAGCTGGCGCTCAGGCGCCAGCTGTGGGACTCGCTGATGGCCAACACGCCGGACCTGGTCTACTTCAAGGACACCGACCACGGCCTGATCAGGGCCAGCCGGGCGTACGCCGACGACGTTGGCTGTGAACCAGAGCAGTTGGTCGGAAAGACAGCCGCTGAGCTCTGGCCCCACGAGGGCGAGGAGATCATGGCCGACGAACGTCGCGTCCTCGCCGGCGAGCGCATGATTCGCAAGGAGAGGAAGGCGACCACCGCGGCGGGCGAGTCGTGCTGGTACCTGCTCACCAAGGTGCCCATCTACCAGGATGACGAGGTGATCGGCTTCTTCGGTATGGACAAGGACATCACCGAGATGAAGCAGGCCGAGGAGCGGCTGGCGTTCCAGTCGATGCTTCTCGATCAGATTCAGGACATGGTGACCGCCACGGACCTCAACGGCCGCATCACCTACGTCAATGAGGCGGAGTGTCGAGCATTCGGGAAGTCGGCTGACGAGCTGATCGGACAATCGGTGGAGATGTACAGCGAGGATCCTGGGCGCGGCGCAACCCAGCGAGAGATCATCGACACCGCGCTGGCCGAGGGTCAATGGCGCGGCGAGGTGGTCAACATCGCAGCGGATGGCCAAGAGATGGTCCTCGACAGCCGGGTGCGGCTGCTGCGCGACGAGAGCGGCGAGCCCATCGGCATGCTGGGGATCAGCACCGATATCACCCAGCGCAAGGCGATGGTGAAGCAGCTGCACCAGCAGGAGCGCTTGGCCGCCGTCGGGCAGCTAGCCTCCGGCATCGCTCACGACTTCCGCAACCTGCTCACCACCATCATCCTCTACGCGGGGCTCCCGCTGCGCAAACCCGACCTGCCGCCCGACCTGACACAGGACTTGGAGACGATCATCGGGGAGGCCGAGAAGGCGACCGACCTGGTGCAGCAGATCCTGGATTTCAGCAGCAGCGCTATGATCGAGCGCCAGCCGCTGGAGATGGAATCGTTCGTGATGGACGTCCTGGCTGTCCTGCAGCGCACGATCCCGGAGACGATCGACGTGACGCTGGACACCGGGCCAGGCCCCCACACCGTGAAGGCCGACGCGGGCCGCTTGCAACAAGCCCTGACCAACCTGGCGCTCAACGCCCGCGACGCCATGCCGGAGGGCGGCGAGCTGAGCTTCACGCTCTCGCGCACGAAGATGGGCGTCGACATCCCCCCTTTGGCCGCCGACGCGGACAGCTACGACTGGATCTGTCTGGCCGTGACAGACACCGGCACGGGCATGACAGAGCACGTACGGGAGCATCTCTTTGAGCCCTTCTTCACCACCAAGGACGTGGGAGAGGGGACGGGGTTAGGGCTCGCCCAGGTCTACGGTATCGTGCGGCAGCACGAGGGCGCCATCGAGGTGGAGACGGGGCCGGGAGAAGGGACCACCTTCCGCCTCTACCTGCCGGCTTACAGCGAGGAAGCCGCTGCACCTTCTACTCCCACTGAGGAAGCGGAGCCGGCCGAAGGTATGAGACAGGCTGGGGCCCTCGCCAGCGCGTCGCGGGGGCGGGGGGAGACGATCCTCCTGGTGGAGGATGAGGAGAACGTGCGGCACGCAGCGCGGAACATGCTGGAGGCCCTCGGCTACCGGGTGCTCACGGCGGCGAACGGGCGCGAGGCGCTGGCCCTCTGCCAGACCCCTCGCTGGTATGGAGACAAGTCGCCGCTCGATCTGGTGATCACCGACGTGGTGATGCCCGAGATGGGTGGCAGGGAGTTGATGGAGAGGCTGCGCAAGACGAGACACGGGTTGAAAGGCGTGGCCATCACCGGCTATCCCCTCCAAGACGACGATGTGCAGGGCCTGAAGGAGGCGGGCTTCGTGGAGGTGGTGCGCAAGCCCTTCGAGGTTGACGACCTGGCCCAGCCCATCCGCCGGGCGCTTGGAGGGGAATCACTGACGTGCTGAAGGACTGAGCACACTGATAGGCTGTTGCCGTTGTCAGTGCGGTCGTTCGATCAAGGGTGGGACTATGACTGAATCGACGAACCTACACATCCTATGCATGGAGGACGACCGGGGCGAGGCTCGCCTCTTCCAGAAACACCTGGAGCGGGCCGGCTATCGGGTTGATCTGGCCTACGACGGCGAGGAGGGTCTGGCGATGCTCGACGCCGGTCCCTACGACGTGGTCATCATCGATCATCTGATGCCCGGCTGCACCGGTCTGGAGGTGTTGCGCACCCTGGCGGAGCGAGGCCCCCTGCCGCCCACCGTCATGGTCACCGGCGCCGGCGACGAGAGGACCGCCGTCGAGGCGATGAAGCTCGGCGCGGACGACTACCTGGTGAAGGATGTCGGCGGCGGGCACCTGAGCCTCTTGACCACCATCATCGAACGGGTTCGCGACAAACGGCGGCTCGTCAGGGAGAGGGAGGAGGCGCTCGACGCGCTGCGGGAGAGTGAGCGCCAGTACCGCACGCTGGTGGAGACCACAGGCGACATCATCCTGCTCCACGACGAGGAGGGACGGATCACCTTCGTGAACCAGGCCGGTCTGGCGTTCTCCGGCTCCACAGAGCAAGAGGTTCTGGGCCGATCCATCGCCGACTTCCTTCCTCCGGGCGAACGGGCCGGCTTCTATGAGCGAAGGAGTCGGCGGCTGGCCAGTGACCGGGATGACCATCTATACGAGACAGCCTTCGTCGGACCCGGGTACGAACACATCCCCACAGGCGAGATCGCCCATAAGCGCATCAAAGTCAGCGTCCATTCAACCCCCATCATTGAGGATGGAGCCTACAAAGGCAGCCTGATCGCCGCCCGGGACATCACCGAGCTCAAGAAGATGGAAGAACAACTGCAGCTTCAGGAGCGACTGACCGCCCTGGGCCAGCTGGCTTCCGGCATCGCTCACAGCTTCCGCAACTCACTGAACACGATGATGCTCTACGCCGAGATGGATCTCCGGAGACCCGATCTGCCCCCGGAGGTGGCCGGGAACCTGCGAGTCATTCTCCAGGAGTGCCATAGGGCGTCGGACCTGGTCCAACAGATCCTCGATTTCAGCAGCGCCGCCATGATCGAACGCAAGCCCGTCGACCTGACCGCCCTGGTTCGCGACTTGATCGCGGATCTGCGTCCCACGATGCCAGAGGATATCGAGATCAGCCTGACGTGCGAGCCGGATGCGATCACCGGCGCGCTCACGGCGTCGGTCGACCCGGCCCGTCTGCGGCAGGCGCTGACTAACCTGGCCACCAACGCCCGCGATGCTATGCCACAGGGTGGAGAGCTTCGCTTCGGGCTATCCAGCGTGCGACTTATGGCCGACAAGGCACCGAGTCCCGGCTCCCTCCGGCTGGGCGGTTCCGCCGGCAATCCGGAGGCCTCGGTCCCGCCGACCCCCTCCCCCCCAGCGGGGGGGATCAGAGGGGGGGAGACGGAGCATTGGATCCGTCTGACCGTCTCGGACACGGGCACAGGTATGACGGAGGAAGTGCGTTCGCACTTGTTCTCCCCCTTCTTTACCACCAAGGACATCGATCAAGGGACAGGGCTGGGGCTGTCCCAGGCCTACGGCATCGTGCGGCAGCACAACGGCACCATCGACGTGGCGACGGAGCTGGGGAAGGGGACTACGTTCACCATCTATCTGCCAGGGCACGGCTGGCGATCTCCCCCCCGCTGGGGGGGGACCAAGGGGGGGCCTGCGCAGCAACGCCCGTCGTCCCGAGACGGCGAGGGCCGACAGAGAACGTCGATCCTACTGGTGGCGGATCAGGAGCAGTCAAGACACGTGGGAGAGCGCACGCTGGCGTCGCTGGGCTATCGGGTGTTGATCGCCCGCAACGCGCGAGAGGCGCTGGCCATGTGCCAGTCGCCGCGCTGGACGTCTCGGCGCGCAGACCGCGTCGCCCTGGTGCTGGTGGACCTGGATACCCCGGACGTCAAGATGGAGAGATTGGCCAGGGACCTGAAAAACGCGCGGCCGGGGATCAAGGTGCTGGCTGTGACGGGTGACGACCTCCGGGATGAGGATCGGCACGCGCTGCTGGAGGCCGGCTTCGCGGGCGTGGTTCAGAGACCCTTTGAGCCCGACGAGGTGGCCAGGATGCTGCGGCAGACGATGGAGCCATAGGGCCAGGACCACCGCACTCCTGCCAACCACAACGCTCCTGGCGGATTC
>CAYQZG010000078.1:0-5030 GCA_964421785.1 uncultured Anaerolineales bacterium | reverse complement strand
GAACAGGCCGAGGAGATCGTCCTGACCCTGGGATCATGGCGTCCCGACGACATCGAGCAGATGAACCGCATCCTGACCCGGTTCCACGAGGAACACCCAACCATCACCATCCGTTTTGAACCGACCAATCCGCCGGACTACAACGCCGCCCTCCAGGCGCAGCTCAAGTCCGGCACTGCCCCGGATCTGTTCTACGCCCGCTCCTACGCCACCTCCCGCATGCAGTACGAACAGGGCTATCTGGAGCCGCTGGACGACCTGGGCCTGAAGGAGCGCTTCGAGCTGGAGATGTTGGCCGCATGGGCCACCGATGAGGACGTACCCTACGCCGTGCCTTTCATCGCCACGTCCCACGGGGTCTACTACAACGAGGAGATCTTCAACAAACTGGACCTCACCGTCCCCACCACGTGGCAAGAGCTCTTGACCAGCGCCAAAGTCATCGAGAGCTTCGGCCTCATCCCCTTCGCAAATACGTCGGGGGATCCGTGGACGGTCGCCGAGCTCGTCTTCATGAACCTGGTGCCCAATTTCATCGGGGGCCGCGAGGGGCGCATGGCGTACTTGAACGGCGAGCGCTGTTTCGACGACGAGCAGATCATGGCGGCGTTCCAGGCGGTGAGCGACCTGGCTCCGTTCTTCCCCGACAACCACGAGCTGCTGACCTACGCGGATAGCCGCGAGCTTTTCGGCCAGGGACAGGCAGCCATGTTCATGAGCGGATCCTGGGACATCGCCTTCTTCGAGGCCTCGGAGCTCCATTTCGCCTGGAGTGTGTTTGCCACGCCGCCTCCGGCCGGGCGACCGGCCCACATCACGTTCCACCCGGACGCCGGTGTGGCGCTGAACGCCGCCTCCGCGCACAAGGAGGAGGCCCGGACATTCCTATCCTGGATGACCACGTCCACGTGTGCAGAGGCTCTGGCCAACGAGCTGCCCGGCTTCTTCCCCATGCATCGGGAGACGCCCGACATCACGAACGAGCACGCGCGCACCTTCTTGGCCCTCAACGAGGGGCGGGGGATCGACGCCCGCTTCGCCTGGGAGAAGCTGCGGGAGGGCTCGCCCGATGGCTACGTCCTCATGCAGGATGGCGCCATGGCCGTCCTGCAGGGTGAGCAGACGCCAGAGGAGGCCGCCGACGCGCTGCAGGCCGGCCTGGCGGAGTGGTTCGAGCCGGCACAGACCTGCGCGGAGTAGAGAAGAGGTAGCCTATGTTCCAAGCCTCTCACGGCAGAGTAACGCTGATCATCGCCTACCTGGTGGCCATCCTCCTGGTCGTGGCCATCGGCATCCTGGCAGCCGTGCGACTCCACCGCATCAGCGATGCCATAGACGACCTGACCAACAACCTGGCAGCGGATATCGTGCTCTCCAAGGAGATCGTCAACCAGGTCTTGCTCACCCGCTTCTACGCCAACGCGTACGTCAACACGCAGGATCAGACCGACCTCGACCGGTTCAACCAGGCCTTCGCCAGCCTGAATGAGCTGCTGATTCAGGCCGACGAACAGATCTCAGACCCCGAGCGCCAGGAGATGCTCAGGCAGATCGAACCGGCGGTCGAGGCATATGGCGAGGCCTTCGGCCAGGTGGCGGAGCTGATTCGCAAGCGCCAGCGCATTCAGTCCGAGGTACTCGACGTCAACGGGCTCCAGATCGAAGACAAGCTCACCGCGCTGCGCATGCACGTCGTCTCCCTCGACGAGCCGCAAGCTTTCCTGGCGGTCGGCAATGCCCGGAACGCATTCCAATCCATGCGTCTGAACAGCGCCCGATATCTGGAGGAAGGCGACGAGCGATACAGCGTGCTCTTCGAGGCGAGCCATCAGCAGCTGCAGGGGGCACTGTCGAGCCTGGATGAGATCCTGACCTCCCCCACCCAGCTTGAGAACGCCGCGGAGGCCCGCGCTGCCGTCGACGGCTACTGGGAGGGCTTTCAGACCATCCATCGGGACGCCATCGAGGTGCAGAACCTCTTCGAGACGCAGCTGGACGCCCTGGAGCCGGAGATCAGCGGCACTGCCTCGGAGATCGTCACCAGCATCGAGGAGGCATTCGAACGGCAGAACGCGTCGTCAAAAAGGCTGATCATCCAAACCCGATGGGTGCTGATGCTCACCACGGCGATCGCGGCGCTGGCCAGCGTGGGCTTGGGCCTCGTCTTCTCGCGTCACATGGCGGAGCGCGCTCGGGCAGAAAGGGCGCTGCGGGCTGCCCGCGACCAGCTGGAGGTGCGGGTGAAGGAGCGCACGGCCGAACTGGAGCAGGCCTACAGGGAAATCGAGAAGCGGCGGATGTACCTGGAGGCCGTGCTGCGCTCTGCGCCTGATGCCATCGTCACCGTGGACGCAAACCAGAAGGTCGCGGAGTGGAACACGGGCGCCGAGGAGTTGTTCGGATACTCGCGCCAGGAGGTGATCGGCCAGTCTCTAGATGAGCTGATCACCACGTCGGCCGTGTTCGAGGAGGCAGCCGGGCTTACGGAGTCTATCGCGGAGGGAGAAGAGCTTCCGCCCACGGAGGCCGTCCGGTACGGGAAAGACGGCTCCCCTGTGGACGTCCTCATGGCGGCGTCTCCCATCATCGCAGATGAGGAATTCGTGGGGTTGGTGGGCATCTACACCGACATCACGGATATGGTGCGGGCGGAGGAGCAGTTGGAGCGTTACGCCGCGGAGCTGGAGCAGGCCAACGAGGAGATCAAACAGTTCGCCTACATCGTCTCCCACGACCTGCGGGCTCCCCTGGTCAATCTGAAGGGGTTCTCGGCCGAGCTGCGCTTTGCGCTGGACGAGATCCAGTCCCTCATGGACGATGCCCGGCCCCACCTCGACGCGGATCAGCAGCAGCGACTGCGCTACGCCATGGACGAGGACGTGCCGGAGGCGCTGGGCTTCATCGAGTCGTCCGTGACCCGCATGGACACGTTCATCCACGCCGTGCTGCGGCTTTCTCGCCTGGGAAGGCGCGAGCTCGATCCTCAGCCGGTCGACGTGGAGGCCCTGGTCTGGGATGCGCTGGAAAGCCTGGCCCACCAGATCGAGGAGCGCGAGGTGGAGGTCACCGTGGGCGACCTACCGGAAGTGGTGGCGGATCGGACCTCGATGGAGCAGATCATGGGGAATCTGCTGGACAACGCCCTCAAGTACCTCCAGCCGGACCGCCCCGGCGAGATCGAGGTCACGGGGGAGCGCGACGAAGAGAGGGCCACCTTCCGCGTCCGCGACAACGGACGCGGCATCGCGGAGGACGACATGCAGAAGGTCTTCGCCCCCTTCCGCCGAGCCGGCCGGCAGGAGGCACAGGGAGAGGGCATGGGGCTGCCGTACGTGCAGACCCTGGTCCGGCGCCACGGCGGGCGCATCTGGTGCGAATCGGAGCCGGGGAAGGGGACGACGTTCATCTTCACGATCTCCCATCATTTTGGCGAAGAGAGAAGAGGAGGCAACATTGGGTAAGACGCAAGAGGTGGCTATTCTCCTGGTGGAGGACGACCCGGGCCACGCGCGGCTGATCGAGAAGAACCTGCGCCGCTCGGGCATCAGCAACGAGCTGGTCACGGTGGGCGACGGCCAGCAGGCGCTCGACTACCTGCACGGCGAGGGGGAGTACGAAGGCACGGGCCGCGCCTCGCCGCTGCTAGTGCTGCTGGATCTGAATTTGCCCGTGCTCGACGGCTACCAGGTGCTCAAGCGCATGAAGGCCGACGAGCGCACCAAGCGCATCCCGGTCATCATCCTCACCACCACGGACGACACGCGGGAGGTATCCCGGTGCTACGATCTGGGCTGCAACGTCTACATCACCAAGCCGGTGGACTACCAGGAGTTCTCCGATGCGATCCGTAAGATCGGGCTGTTCCTCTCGGTGGTGACCGTGCCGGATGGGGAGTGAGCGCCATGGATGAATGCAAGCCGACGCGGGTTCTATGTATGGAGGACAACGCCGGACTGGCCCGGCTGCTGCAGAAGCGGCTGGAGAGAACGGGCTATCAGGTGGACCTGGCATGCGACGCCAAGGAGGGCCTGACCGCGTACGATCCCGACGCCCACGACATCCTGTTGATCGACCAGGTGATGCCCGTCCACACCGGCCTGGAGGTGATGCAGATCCTGGCCGAGCGCGGGCCGCTGCCCCCCATCATTATGGTCACCGGCACCGGCAATGAGCAGGTGGCGGTGGAGGCCATGAAGCTGGGGGCGGGCGACTACTTGGTCAAGGACGTAGACACCGGCTATCTCGATCTGTTGCCCACCGTGATCGAGCAGGTGCTCGAGCAGCGGCAGTTGGCCGAGGAGGAGCGGCGCACGCGAGAGGCGCTGAGGCAGTACGCGGCCGAGTTGGAGGCGCGCAACCAGGAGCTGGACGCCTTCGCACACACGGTGGCGCACGACCTGAAGAACCCCGTGCACCAGATAGGGGGCTACGCCAGCATCCTGGCCGACGACTACGCTTCGCAGCTCGACGCCGTGGGGAACAAGTGCCTGGAGGGCATCACGGATGCGGTGGGGACGATGACGACCATCATCGACGAGCTGCTGCTGCTCGCCAGCGTGCGCCAGGAGGAGGTGACGACGCGCCCGCTCGATATGGAGGCGATCGTGGAGGAGGCCCTGGATCGGCTGGCGCCGATGATCCAGGAGGCGGAGGCGGAGGTCGTCGTGGCCGACACGTGGCCGCAGGCCATGGGCTACGGCCCGTGGGTGGAGGAGGTGTGGGTCAACTACCTCAGCAACGCGGTCAAGTACGGGGGCAAGCCGGACGAGGGGGTCCCTCCGCGCGTGGCGTTGGGCTGCGACCACGGCGCGGGGCAGCCCTGCTTCTGGGTGCGCGATAACGGCCGGGGGCTGACGGAGGAGGAGAAGGAGCGGCTGTTCACGCCGTTCACCCGGCTGGAGCAGATGCGGGCCGAGGGCCACGGCCTGGGCCTGAGCATCGTGCGGCGCATCGTGGAGAAGCTGGGCGGCGAGGTGGGGGTGGAGAGCGAGAGGGGCCAGGGCAGCACCTTCAGCTTCATCCTGCCCGCC
>CAYQZG010000077.1:0-18062 GCA_964421785.1 uncultured Anaerolineales bacterium | reverse complement strand
CTGACCCGCCTTTGGCGGCAGGGAAGCAGCGCGGAAAATGGGAAGAAGTGGCATAGTGTGGATCCTTGGATGAGACGGCGGGCAGCAAGCGGGCAAGTGTATGAGGGGAGACAGCAAGGGCCCTGATGTAACCTGCGCGGACGACTCCCGTCGGCCCCGCCTGAGAGCCATCCCAATGGGGTGGCCTCTTCTCGCTCTTCTGTATGTCCTCTGCCAGCAAGCACCCTGCCGATCACTTGACGCCACCGCTTTGTCCATCTTCACCCAAGAGAACGACTGCCGAACGCGCTCCCTTCACCATATCTGGGCTCGTGCAAGCACAAGCAAGTGCGCTTATGGTTCAACGGCAGTAACTCAAGACTCGTCAATCGACTTGGAGGAGGAAATGAGTCAGAGGCAAGAGCATAGAGGAACCTCGAGCAGCATGGCTGTCGCGGTCGCTCTTCAAGAGCGCGCGTTCACTGACAGCCGTCTCAGACATTGAAAGGGCGGCGGGAGAGCTCATCCGTGAAGCATCCGCTCCACTCACTAGCTCTCCCACCGGGTTCATCAAGAGGTTTCGCTCACAAGACCTCTTCCTTCGCACAGCTGGCTGCTATTCGGGCGGCTGCAGCTCCATGTCCGCCTGATCGGGCGGATAGACCGTCTTCGCCTCCCCCTCGACGTACTGCACGATGGGGAAAATGTAGTAGCCAGCGCCCACCACCGGGTCGGGGATTGTATCCTGGGTGTACTTGTATTCCTGCATCACGATGCCGTCGGTGTAGCTCCACTCACCCGTCCACAGCTTGTTCTGGATGAAGTCATAGATGGTCTCGCTCGTGAGCTCACCGGTCTCCTCGTGAACAGCCTGGGCAATGGCTATGAAGAACCCCGCGCCATCGTAGGCCAGGCCACCCGCCGACGCGCTAGGCGTGAATCCGAAGCGATCCTCGAACTCCTCCAGATAGGCTTTGCCCTCTGCGCCCGTGAACGCCGGGGTGATCTGGTCCATGACGTAATTGGAGGAGTCGCCCGTCAGCTCGTACCACTCGCCGAAGCGGCCCAAGCCATCGGCGATGACCATGGCCTGCAGATCCAGCTCGTCGGCCTGCGTGAGCAGCCCTGCAAAGGCGGCGGCGCCAGTGTGCGTACCGGCGAGGAGGGCCGGGTTCAGATCGTTCAGCTTGTTGATATACGGGTAGAACTCGACCTGGTCACCAGGGAAGTACTCCTCGTCGACCACTTCCCAACCTACCTCCTTCAGCTGTTCTGCAAGCGCGCCGGCGAAGCTGCGGCCCCAGTCCGTATCCTCCCCATAGAGAGCGACGGTCTTGGACTCAGGGCTCCAGCGGCCGCTGGAGATAGCCTCCTCTAGCGCCTCGATGTAGCCGGCAGTCAGCTTCGTTGGCGTCGCCCACCACTTGCTGGTCCAATAGCCGTACTTCTCGGGGTCGGAGTGGAAAGTCTCGTTGACCACCTCAGTCGCGCCGAACGGCGCTAGGTGCGGCACCTTGTGCTTAGCGGCGACCTCCATACAGGCTACGGCCACCGAGCTGTGCCAGTTCAGCATCGCGACCTGCACGCCCTCCTGGACGACGGCCTGCTCGTACGCCTGCGAGGCCTTGGCCGGGTCGGACTGGGAGTCGATCCACACCGGCTGGATCTCGTACGACCCGATCTGCCAGTCGATCTTGTCGAGGGCGATCTCTGCCGAGCCCCGAAACTCCTTGCCCGATAGGGCCGCCGGTCCACTGTAAGGGGCTAGAATGCCCACCTTCAGAACGTCATTCGAATCCGAACCCTCCGTGGATTCGGATGCTTCAGATTCTGTGCCGGTCTCTTCTGGAACGGCTGCCGTCTCGGTCGGAGCGCCACCGCACCCAGCCAAGGCCAGAACCAAGCCTACCATCAGAATCACACCGAACCAACGACTTAGCGACGTCTTCATCTTGCCTGTCCTCCTCATTGACATAGCTTCTGCTGTATAACCAAAGCGCTTGAGCAAGCGCAAAGACGAACATTTCCTGTTGCGAAGACCACCTCCTTCAGATAGGCCCGGGACACACGATTGAAGCATGTGTGCCTACGGGTGATGATTTCCTCCTGCCTCGGCGCGGCCTCGTCGTGGGAGCAGCTGCGTCTGGCACCGCCTCACACCGATTGCTGGATCCCGCTTGGGTTCGGAGACGCCTACTGAAGGCCCAGCTCGCGAAGCTTCTGTTCCATGGGCCTGCCGGTGTCTCGATCCCATTCTCGCGTCTCGTAGTAGTCGTCCAACATGCCTTCATAGTCCAGAATCGCGCAGCGCCCTTCGTCTGCGTACTTGCCGAAGGCCGGTAGCCTCTTCATCCGGTCCGGGATTGCATCGTCGTTGCGGTTCAAGCCTTCGCGCACGTTGAACATTCTCTGCAGATTGCTGACTCGCTCTCCAACCTCCAGCAGATCCCAACCGTCGATGATCCAGCCGGTGGCAGCGGAGAGCATGGCAGCGTAGTGATCAATGGTGAGACCGCAGTACATCATGAACTTGCACACCCCAAGCACATCGGGCGTGATCAACCCGTCCTGGAGCATCTTCACCACGCTCCCCTTGCCCTCTTCCTCCCACCGATCGACAGGCTCGGGGTCGGGCAGACCGTAGGCCTGCAGACCGAAGTCCTCGCCACCGGCATCATAGGCCATGGCCTCGACCGGGTGGATGTGGCACGCGCCCCGGTTGGCGGTGCCGTAGGTGACGGCAAGGGCTTTGCCTGAGCGAGGATCGTGGGCCGGGGCCTCTAGCCCCTTCCCATGGATGGCGAATGCTTCCGATCCGTGGCCGAGGACCTCTGCCGCGCGCTTCACGCCGTCGGCAAGGAGATCGCCAATGCCCTCCCTCAGCGCGATCATCTTCACCAGCTCTGGGAGCGCCTCAGCGTTGCCCCAGGTCAGATCCAGATCATTCAGGTCCTGATCATCCAGCAACCCCTTCTCATAGCACTCCATGGCAAAGGCAATCACACTCCCGGCAGAGATGGTGTCGATGCCATACTCGTTGCACAGCCAAGTGCTATGGACGGCTGCATCCATATCCTCGTTGAGCACGTACGCCGTGAAGCAACTGATCGACTCGTACTCGGCGCCTTCGTGCGCCGGGGTCGCGTACCTGCCGCCCTCTACGTGAGCCACCCGCGCGCAGCCGATGGGGCACCCACGGTAGCATCCCGCGCTCTTGACCAGGTTCTGCTCGTAGAAGTGGTCATAGAGCGCCTCACCCCTACCCCAGGAGTTGGACTGCCAATTCTTGGTAGGCCAGTCGCCAGCGTCGTCGCATCCCCCCAGATCGCCCGTCGTGCCGTGTTCACCGAAGCCGGCAGCATTGGGATCCTCTCGCAGGACGCGCATCGCCTCCCGCGCCGCGCTCCTGAAGGCCTCGGGATGCGCCGTCTCCACCTTCTTCGAGCCGCTGACAGCGATGCCCAGCAGGTTCTTCGAGCCTAGGACCGCCCCCCCGCCGCATCGACCTGCGGCGCGACCCTCATACATGACGGTCGCGTATCTCACCAGGTTCTCGCCACCCGGACCGATACACATCACCTCCAAGTCAGGATCTCCGGCTTCCTCCCGGATGATCTTGGTCCTCTCGGCAACCGTGGTCCCCACCAGATGCTGCGCCGGCCGGAACTGGACATCGTCATCCCGGACCATCACGTAGACCGGTTTCTCTGCCTGACCCTCGATGATGAAGAAGTCATATCCCGCCTTTCTCATCTCGGGGCCAAAGTCTCCGCCACATCTCGCCTCGCCCCAGGCATCGGTCAGGGGTGACTTGAAGCAGATCAGGACGCTACCCCCGCCGGGGACCTCGTGCCGGCTCAGGGGGCTGGTGGCGAAGACGACCTTTGCCTCAGGGCTCAGGGGATCCATCCCCCCAGAGAGCTCATCGTACAGCAGCCGGGCCGCGTAGCCCACCCCGCCCAGGTAGTCCCGGAGATTCGCGGGGTCCAACCTTTCCGCTGCGGCGCCTTGATCGCCTAGTGAGATCCGCAGCTGGCTGCCCGCGTACCCGTTTAGCTTGTCCATAAGTACCTCCTCAACCATAATGGATTCTGTCCGCGCCCCATGCTCTAGGACTCACGCAAATACGGTCTCAAGGATCGTTTCCAGCTCACTCCGCAGCTCATCCGAGACGGGCAGCAGGGGCTGCCTTGGGGCACCGATGGGCCTCCCCATGATGTCTAGAGCTGCCTTCGACAACTGGACGTACTTCCCCGTCGATTCGAACATCGTGAACAGAGGCAACAGTTTGAAGTACAGCTCCCTGCCCTTCTCTAGATCGCCTTCTACGGCGACGAGGTCATAGAGCTCCACGCACTGCTTTGGGACGACATTGGACGGCGCGGCGACCCAGCCCTGGACACCGATGGAAAACATCTCCATCGGGAGCGTATCGCATCCGCACATGACCTCGATGTCATCGCCGCAGAGCCTCATAATCTCGGCCACGCGCTGCATCTCCCCGGTGCTCTCCTTAATGGCAGCGATGCCGTCCAGCTCCGCCAGCCTCGCAACCAGGGGAGGTGTGATATCAACGCCAGCCGCGCCCGGATTGTTGTACAGCATCACCGGGATGTCGATGCTCTCGGCCAGGTCTTTGAAGTGATGGTACAGCTCGTCTTGGTCCGGATGGCCATAGTACGGGGACACCACCATAACGCCGTCGGCTCCTGCCTCCTGCGCCGACTGAGCGTAACCAATCGTCTCGCGGGTGGACACCCCAGCTGCACCAGCGATGACAGGAACCGACCCACCGACCTCGTCTATTGCGATCTCTAGCACCAACCTACGTTCGTCGGGGGAGAGAAAAGCGAACTCCCCGGTGCTGCCGGTGGGTATGATGCCGTGCACGCCTCCGTCGTCCAGCAGAAAGCGCAGATGCTTCCTCATCGCGGCCTCATCCACCTCACCACGCTGTGCAAAAGGAGTGCAAGGAACGGCGTACACACCTCGAAAACGCTTAGGCATTGAAGTCCTCCTTACCCCTAGTCCCAACCTCTATTGCGGCTTCACCCTGGCGTGTCCCTTCCGGACCGACCAGAAGCCGTCACCAAGTGCGCGGACGGTGTCATCCAACGTAGTAGCGGCCGCCCTGCCCCTCACCACCGTCCGATGAGAAACGAGACAGAAGCAGTTCGTCGACGGGTACGTCCAACGGCTGGTCGGTCAGCATCTGGCTGATCAGCTTGCCCGTGATCGGCCCTTCGGTGATCCCGATGCCCTCGTGACCAGAAGCCATGTAGAATCCATCCACGCCGTCCACGGGTCCTATGATGGGCAGCAGATCGGGCGTGTAGGGCCGCAGTCCCGACCAGGTACGGATAGCCAGAATCCCTGCCAATGAAGGGAAGAATCGAAGACAGCGGGACACCATGAGGCCGATCACGGCCGGCTCGACCGATGTGTCGAATCCGACAAACTGACGGCTGCTGCCCAGCACCAAATTCCCATTCAGGGCCTGCTGCACGTTGGCGGCTATTGCCACATCGACATCGCCCTTGAGCGAATCCATGTACCCTGCTGCCAGGACCACCTTGTTCCGCACAATGTCGTCCGGCAGAGGCACCGTCACCACCAGATGGCCCTTGCGAGGTTTCACGGGCACATCCAAACCGACCATACGTGCCACCTGACCACTCCAGGCGCCGGCAGCGTCGACCACATGCTGGGTCGGGATCCTTCCAGCTGTAGTCTGGACCGCCCTCACTGCACCCGCTGCGGACACCTCGATATCGGTGACCTCCGTAAACGTTCGGATCTCTGCACCGTGGGCCTGCGCGCCCTGCGCCAGGGCCATCGTGGCGTACAGCGGGTTCACCTGGGCGTCCTCGGCGAAGAACGCGCCGCCAGCCACGTCGCCAGCGATGGTCGGTTCCCTGGATAGAAGCTCCTGGGTGGAGAGGAGCTGACAGTCGAGCCCCCAAGTCTGGAGCCGGTCCACCATCGCGCCAAAACTCGCCATGCCCTCCGGGGTCTCGACGATAGCGACGCTGCCCGTCTCACGATATTCAATGTCAATGGAGAGCGTCTCACTCAGAGACTTGTAGAGCTTCTTGCTCGCGCCGGCCAGCCTCAAGTGGATCTCGGGCTCCTCCCAAGTCACGATGTGACATTGACCCGCCTTGGACGCCCCAGATCCGAGAGAGCCCTTCTCGAGCAGCAGGACTGGCATCCCTTCCCGCGCCAGATAGTAGGCACAGGAACACCCCACGATACCCCCACCGATGACGACCGTCTCAGGAACCACGGTCTTCCCCTTCCTGATCTAGAGCTGCCAGCATCTCCAATGTCACCCCGGTGCCTTGCACGTTCCGTGCGTGCGAGGCACCTTCCTGATCCAGAGCTGCCAGCACCTCCAATGTCACCGGTCGCACAGGGGGACGATAGGCGGAGGGCAGCTCATCACCGATGGACGTTCCCTTGTGCTCGGCCAGGATGCGACGAACAAGGCGCGAGCACGTCTTGCCCTGGCATAGTCCCATGCCTGCTCGCGTCCTGCGCTTGATCTCCTCGACCGTCGTGGCGCCCTCCTGGATCGCTTGGAGGATCTCGCGCTTGCTCACCTCCTCACATCGGCAGATGATGAGAGGGCTACCCTCGAGCTCCGCGCCACATCCGCGAGCACTCTCCTCCATAGGCTCCTGGCTGGTCATGCTTCCTCCCTCCTCAATCGAATATTGCGCACATCCATGGCACACTCCCTGGGAACGGCGACTGTGATGACCGGGGTATGGTCGTGCCTTCGCGGGTCCTGTACCCGCAGCACGCGGCCCACGCACTTCACCTCTCCGGCACGGGTCAGCCCATCGACCAGCTCGCCTTTTCCAGGCAACGGCCGGTATTCGTAGGGCAGCCGAACCGTCGCCTCATCCTCCGAATGGGTCATATCGACCAGAAAGATCGCCTGTCCCGGGCAGGCAGCGATACACAAGCCGCATCCAATGCAATTGGCCTCGATCAAGATGGGCAGGTTGGTGAGCGGCTCGCCGACCTGGATGGCCCCGTGGGGACAGGCATCCTCGCACGGATCGCACGGTATCTCCTGGGCGCACTCGACGACCGCCACTGCACCTTGCTTTAGTCTCTCCTCTGACGGTACGCCTGGCAGATCAGCCAACTCGTCTGAACTGAGATAGCCTTCATCAACCAGTGTCATCTGGCCTCACCCTCGCTCACCTGCTTCGCCTTTGCTTTCCTTCTCGCTTCGCCGAAAGGGCCCTGGCGTAGATCATCAAGCCGGGCCCTAACCTCTGTCTTCTTCGCTGCTGCCTCTTCCACGGCAAGCCATCCCAACGATTCGGCCGCTGCCACACCGGACAGACGGCCCTCTTCCATAGCCGTGCTGGCTTCCTCCACCCCGGCGACGTCCCCGGCCACGTACAGACCTGGCACCGTCGTCTCCATGTCGGCGTCGTGGATGGGGACGTGACCTCCGAGCGTTGGGATGTAGGTGAACCGACAGCCGGCCATCCAGGCCAACTCTGAAAGCGGGGAAAGCCCGCAGGCCAGACAGATGACGTCGACGTCGATCGACCGCCTGGTGGAAGGTATGGGCTGCCATCCCTCGCCCAGGTCAACGAGGACTGCTCCCTCAACCTTCTCATCACCGTACGCCTCGCTGACGGTCGTCGACGTGAGAATGGGGACGCCCTTTCGTCTCACCTTGCTGGCGTGCACGCCATACCCACCGATGCCTGGCGCAGCCTCCACGATGGCCACCACATCCGCGCCCGCTTGGAGCAGCTGATAGCTCACGATCAGGCCGACGTTCCCAGATCCGACCATCAAGATGCGGTGTCCGGGCAGCACACGGTGCACGTTGACCATGGTCTGAATGGCTCCGGCCCCCATGACGCCGGGCAGCGTCCATCCGGGGAACGTGACCGCGTTCTCCAGAGCACCGGTGGCGAGGATAATGCTGTCGGCCTCGAGGGTCACGTTCTTGTCATCCTGTATGATCCCGATGGTGTGGTCGTCAAACAGGCCCCACACCGTGCTGTTCAACAGGACGTCGGCCCCGCTCTGCTCCACATCTTCCAGAAGTTCCCGACCGATGTCGATGCCTCTGACGCCGGCGCGATGGGCACTGGAGCCAAAGAACTTATGAATCTGTTTGAACAGCTGGCCCCCTGCCTTCTCATTCTCGTCAATCAGGACGACGTCTGCGCCAGCCTCAGAGGCTTCAATGGCCGCGGACAAGCCGGCGGGCCCAGCGCCCACGACGGCCAAGTCAGTCCGTCTCCCTCCCCCCCAGCGGGGGGGATCAGAGGGGGGGAGAAGATCCCAGCGGGGGGGATCAGAGGGGGGGAGGCGACCCATCCTGCCGGTTCCCTCTTGCGTCTCAATGACCATCCCAGGCTCGACTGGGGTGACACAGGTCCGCACGTTGGGAACACCGTCAACGGTCATCATGCAGTCGGTACATCGTCCGATAGCGCAGAAGACGCCGCGCGGATCCCGGCGCTTCTGGGTATAGCGAAGGACGGCCTTGCCCGCCGCCGTGAGAGCAGCGGCGATCGGTTCCCCGGCCAGCGCTTCGATGGTCTCACCATCTACCTCGATCTCGACCACCTCACCCTCCTCCAAGTCGCCCAGTATGGGGTGTCTCTTCACACGCATCTCACATCCTCTCCTAGTCCGCAGCGAAGGTCGGCGAGGTGCAACGCACTATGGCTTGACGCTTGGCAAGTGCATCGCACCATACTATCCCTGTCCTCCATCGATCTCAGCTACCTGCTATGATGTCGGTCAGCTCGCGCACGTCCTGTACCTCGTCGAACGCCCAGACCATGTCCACGATCTGATCGACGCGCTCGGCATCCAACACCTGGGGCGCCAGCCAGCGGAACTTGTCCTCTATCCTCTGCTCATCCCACTCAGGGGCAGGGAAGTGGAAACCACCATCCTCCAGGCCCGACTTGAGTTCAGTGCCGTCCTTGAGGACGAGGGCGACGATACTGGCCCAATGCCCCCGCTTGTCCCCTCTATCGAACAGATCACACAGCCTGTTCAGCTCTTCTGTCTCCACCAGCTCCACCCGCTTCGCCAGCGAGACGATCTGGGGATCATCCAGGCGGTGCTCCAGCGTCTGCGGCGGCCCCACCTCGCCGTCGACGAGCATGGCGGCTATGGGCCAGGCCATGTTGAACTGGGCCTCCTCGGTCGTGGTGGGAAGCTCGGTGCCCAACCGCGCCGCCGAGTGGAAGGTCTCCACGCGAATCGTGTCGATGTCGTCGAGATCCACAGCGTTGGCATCCACCAACCGTTTGGCACCTTCGGCCGCTCCGTGCGTCCAGGCACAGCATGCAAATCCCTTCCGTTTGCGGGTCAGCCCCCCGACCATCACGTAGTCGTCTCCGATATCACCCACCCATTCCTTGTACTCATCCCGGCCTACCAGGCTGGGTGTGCCGGTGAATGCCCTTGCGGCCAGCTGGGCCGAGGTGACCCCGTTCATGGTGCCCCAGCCGATGGCGTGTTTGACCATGGCCGGGTAGTCGATGTCGAGCATCATGGGCGCATTGGGGGCGTGGTATTCGGCGATGCCCAGGGCATGCTTGGTATGCTCTGCACTGAGCCCCATCAAGTGCGCGGCCACGGCAGCGCAGGCGACGGATCCCCAGGATCCCTCCGATTGGTAGACATCATGAGCATCGTGCCAGCAGCGGCCGACCCGATGCGCTACCTCGTAGCCCACAACCAGGGCGCTCAAGAGCCGTCTGCCGCTCACGGCCGAGGCCTCCGCCAAAGCCAGCGCCGTCGGTATCACCTGAGCGCCGGCGTGGCCTGCGTAGCGGATGATGTCGTCGCTGTCGATGCCGTTGGCCGTCCAGCCATTGGCGAAGGCAGCGCCTACGGCCGACGCTCTCTTGCCGTGCAGCCAGATGGTCGCCTCATCCCCGGGCCACGTTTCGGCAGCATAGTCAGCCACGATCTCGCTGACGATGGTCTGCGTGCCCGCCAGCGTCACGCCAAGCGTGTCGAGCAGACACATCCGAGCCTCGCGTTGCACGCCGTCCGGAAACGTATCCCAGTGGGCGTTGACGACAAAATCGGCTACAAGATCTTCACCATTCACTCTCTCTGTCCTCCTTGCAGCGCCTTGCGCTGCCACTTGTGCGTGTGGGAAACGGCCTCCGCGCCCCACTCCTCAGCAGCTTGGGAGACCGTCTAGCTCGCCAGGATGGCTTCCGCTGCCTCCCGAATCTCTTCGGGGAGTGGCTTGGGCTGGTGCGTCTCCAGAATGTGTCGTACTCGCTCGTTTGCCCGCTCGCCCAGGGTCTTGCTCCCCTTGTCGACCCAGTCTTCGTACGTATTTCGATCGCCGACCAGGTCTGGCATCCACCCGTCGCGAAAATGACGGAACGTGTGATCGGTGGTGATGAACTCACCTCCGGGACCCACCTCGTGTATGACGTCCAGCGCCATGGTCTCCTCGTTGAGCGTGATACCCTGGCGCATGAACCGAACTTGGCCCGCCATCTCATCCATGACCACCACTTGTTCGAAGCAGGACGTGGAGCCGTACTCGACGTATCCCACATCGTGGATAAGGTTGGCCCCGCTCAGACCCGCGACCAGCATCGAAAGAGCCCCCTCCATGCTGGCTTGTTGGTCAAAGACCTTCGAATCGGTACATCCGGCGGTACCGAACACCGGCAGGCCCTGGTAGTGATCCAACTGGGTGAGACCTATGTGGAACAGCAGGAACTCGGGGGAGGCATAGGAGGCGATGGTGGTCTTCATGTCCATCGGAATCGGACAGCCTCCAAAGACGATGTAGGGTGCTCCCTCGCGCCTCAACTGGGCCATCACCAGGCCGGCCAGCATCTCCGCGTTGATCTGGATCAGCGATCCCGCCAGCGTCATCGGCGCGGTGCCGCCTGCCACCGCCGAGGGCGCGGTGATGTAGGGCAGCCCCTCCTCAGCGGTATACAGCAGACAGCGCGTCGGCTCCTCCGTGTACATCAAAGGAGAGGTTGGACAGCCGAGCAAGGCCGTGAAGGGCGCCTGACGGAACGGCTCAGCTCCCCCCGCGATGGCCTGGCACATACGCACGATTGTCTTCAAGTTCTCCAGAGTACCAGCGGCGTAGACCAACGGCTTGACGGTGTGGCTGACTGCAGCGAGAACCTGATGGGGCTCCGCCTCCCCGGCCGGGAGATCCTGCGCCACGCTCATGGTCATCACAAAATCCAGGTGGGGCAGCGCGTCGACCAGCCGCGCGAAATCGGCCACATCCTTGAGCACGGCCTTGCGTCGTTCGCCGGTGTAGGGATCGATGACAAAGGTGCAGTCGCTGCCTGTCCCGTAGTAGGATCGTCGGCCCTCCAGGCGCAGCGCCTCGTTGCCATCCCTGTCACCCAGGACGACGTGGCTTGGGGCAACGTCGAGGGCCCACTCAACCAGATCTCCTGGCATGTGGACCAGGTCGCCATCGACCTGGCAGCCAGCATCTCGCAGCAGATCGACGGCCTCGGGCAGCATCACCCGTATGCCCGTCCGTTGAAGGACCTCCAAGGTCGCACGGTGGATGCGCTCTAGTTGCTCGTCCGTGAACACAGTGAGGGGCGACACTATGCCGACTTGATCTCCCATGGTTGTATAACTCCTTGGTTCTGTATGCCTACGCAGTGCTCAGACGAGCCTCAGACTCCTCTAGAATAGCGTCAACGTCCCGCTGCACCTCAGCGGGCAAGGGAGGGACCTGGTGCTTGTCGAGGATACGGTTGAGCTTCTCCTGGGCTCGGTCCCAAAGGCTGGTGCGTCCAGCGGCTCCCCAGGCCTCTCGCGTGCGACGATCGAGGATGGAGGGATACCAAAACTCCGTCCTGAAATGCTGCATCGTGTGCTCGGTGGACAAGAACCCACCCCCTGGTCCCACGTCGGCGATCAGGTCCACAGCGAGCGTCTCGGGCGTGACCTCGATGCCCCGCAGCAAGCGCTTGGCGTATGCGATCGCCTCGTCCATCATCACCAGGAACTGCAGCGATCCGGTCAGGCATCCCTCAATGAACCCCACGTTGTGGATCAGGTCAGCACCGCTCAAGGCCGACACCACGGTGTTGACAGCGCCCTCGAAAGCCGCCTGGCCGTCGACCAGCTTCGAGTCACTGACCCCCGCCGTGGACCAGACGGGCACACCGATGAAACGCGCGATCTCAGACTCGGCAGCGCATAGGATAGCCAGCTCGGGCGCGCCGTAGGGCATGGTGCTGTCCCGCATATCCATAGTCGCCAGCGAGCCTCCCATGATGAAGGGCGCTCCAGGATTCACGATCTGATGGAGAACGAGAGCCAGCAAGCACTCGGCCGTTGCCATCACTAACGTACTGGCCAGCGTGCACGGCGTCGTGGCACCGCACATAGGGCACGGGCCAAAGACGTAAGGCACCCCATGCTCGGCACAGAACATCAGCTGCTCCGCCACCTCCTCCGGAACCACGAGGGGCGAGATGGGACAGCCAAGGAAGAAGTAGCTCGGATGATTGACCAGCTCCCCCTCTCCACCGGCCACTGTCACAGCGATTCGATGCACGTCCTGACATCCCTCCAGGGTGTTTGACCAGGCCATGACGGGTTTGCGGCAGTTGGCCGTAAGTGCAGCGAACTCATAGACCTCCACTAAGCTTTGATCGACATCGCTGATGGTCCCTTGGGCAGCAACGTAGTCTATGTTGGGCAGGGCGTCGCAGACGACGGCCACCGTAGCAGCGTCCTCCAGGACATACTGGCGCCGCTCACCCGTCCGAGGATCGAGGAAGTGGGTCGCGGTTATGGACGGCCCATAATGAATGTGGTTGGGGCTGATCTCCAAGCGCTCACCGTGAGATCCGCCGCGCCCATAGAGCGTGAACGTCCTGGGAGCCAGCCGTCGGGCCCTCTCCACCAAAAAGGACGGCAGACAAACTCTCTTCCCGTTAACAACTGCCCCGTTATCCCTAAGGCAGTGCCGCGCTCGATCGCTGTGAACCAGGAGACCGGGTCGGGCCAGCACTCGCAGCGCGGCGCCGTAGATCTCCTCGCATTGGTCGGACGAAAGCAGATCAAACCGTGGGCTCGCATTAACCCGGTAATTCGCCCGCATAGCGCCTACTGCTCTCCAGATAGGAAGAGGTGAGGCCCGGTCAGTTTCACGCCGATTCCAAGTGATCGATGGCTCGAAGCAGCTGAGCCTCTACAGCAGCGGGCAGGGGCGTGGGTTGGTGACGTTCCAGCAGATCGCGCACCTTCTCTCGCACGCGCCGAGAAAGGGATTTCGAACCACCGCTTTCCCAATCATCACGACTCTGTCGGTCCATCAACGTGGGGAACCAGTGCTGCGTGCGGAAGTGAGCAAGGGTATGCGGCTCAGTCAAAAAGTTCCCGCCGGGCCCCACGTCTTCGATGACACTCACAGCAAGGTGTTCGTCGTCCGTATCGACGCCCCCATAGATGTGCTTGCACATGCTGACCAACTCGTCGCCCAGGACCAAAGCGTCATACGATGCGAGGCTACCGCCGCCAAGGGCACCAAGCCCGCCAATCAGACTGGGACCGCTCATGCCGGCTACAGCGATAGCGTTCGCCATCTCCATGGCGGCCTGTTCGTCGAGGACCTGGGAGTCCGAGAGTCCTACACTCGCCATGAAGGGCATCCGCATCCAGGTCGCTGCGTCGGCCAGCCCCGCGTTCAGTAGGTCAACCTCAGGAGCAGCGTGGGGGGTAGCATCAGCGGCCGAGTCGCTGACAGCCCGGATCCCACCCATGACGATTGCACTTCCTGGTTGCCGAAGCTGGGCCAGCACCAGAGCAGCCAGGAATCCGGAGAGATGGTGCACCAGGGCGCCGGCCACGGAGGGCGGACTCGTCTGTCCAGGAACCGACCCGGGATCAAAGATCACGGGGATCCCATGGTCAACGGCACGCAAGAGCTTGTCTACCCTGGACTCATCGAGGATCAGCGGGCTCGAGGCTCGTAGATTGAGCGCAAACAGGGGCGCCTTTCGGAATTCAGCCTCGCCGCCAAGCAGCTCACACGCTAGGGCGTGCTCGGTGTCCAGATCCTGGACGCTGGCGGCTCTTAGGACCAGGGGTTTGGTCGTCCCCCTGAGGAGAGCCAACAGCTGACGGGCGCACCGGACCCCCACAGTGACGTCCGAAGCGGGGCCGAGGCAGCCGCAGAGGTCAACGTTAGGCAGCGCGTCCATCAGCCTCGCCGAATCGTACACATCACCGAGCGTCAATGGGCGCACCTCGTCAGAGGTCGGATCGACCACGTCGGGGCTGCAGCAGTTGTTCGTGAAACGAATGCTCTTTGGGCGCAACAGAACCCGCTCATCCCGGTTTCGGCCGGCAAGAAGGACGCACTCCGGCGCCTGGTCCAAGGCGCGCTTGACCATCGCGGAGGGGAGACGGACGTGCCCGTCCGCGTCAACCGGCGACCCGGCCTCGTCTAGCAAGGCAACACCTGCCCCGCTAGCCACCTTGACCCCAGTTCGCCCCAGGACCTCAAGGGCCGAGAACCAGATCTCCTCGAACGCGTCCTGGGTGAGTGTAGCAAACTGAACCGTCTCATTGACAGCGTAATTTGTTCTCATCATGTCCCTCACTAGTAGGCGCGTTCTTCCAAGCGCCCCTCAGCCTCTTCCAGAATGGCATCGATCTGGAGCTGTACCTCCGATGGGAGTGGCATCGCTTCATGGGTTTCGAGAATCCTGATTAGCTTCTCCCGCGCGCGTACTCGCAGCGTCTTACTGCCGGCTTTCACCCAACCAGCTCGGCTCTGGCGATCGAGAAGCGTGGGATGCCAGACATCCAGACCCTGATCGCCAGCGCCAGTCGGCAGGTCGGCGTAGTCGCCGCCGGGCCCTACTTGATCAATGAGATCCACGCTCAATGACTGCTCGCTGACAGGGATGCCTCGCATGAGCCGTTTGAGATAGCCTATGGATTCATCCATCAGTACCAGATTGAGTAGGCTGCCGGTGAGACAGGCTTCAAGGAATCCCACATTATGGCTCAGGTCGGAGGTGACCAACCCGGCGAACAGATTCGACACAGTGCCCTCAGCAGTAGCCTGCCCGTCCTCAATCTTGGCGTCGCAGGCGCCAGAGGTTGACCAATGCGGTAACCCTAGGTAATGGGCTACTTCCGCCGTGGCTCCACAGAGGAGAGACAGCTCAGGAGCCCCGTAGGGCATCAGACCAGTCCTCATGTCCAAGATGGAGTTGGTGCCACCGATGATGCAGGGTGTGCCTGGGCGGAGTATCTGGGACATGACCAGTCCGAACATCGACTCCGCGACCGACATCACGACACCGCTGCCCAGGGTCGCTGGGGTTGACGCCCCATTCATGAGAACCGGCGCGAAGACCATCGGAATCCCATGACGGGCACAGTACATGACCTTCTCCGCCGATTCATCCGTGCAGCGGAGAGGAGGAAGGGGTTCGCAGAAGAAGAAGTAGTTGGGGCGCTTAAGGAAGGCTTCCTCGCCCCCGGCGACAGCGACCGCGATGCGGTGAATGCTCTGGCACCCATCGAGCTCGTACGACCAGCCCATGATCGGCTTGCCGGTGTAGGCTATCATCGCAGCAAACTCGTGAACGTCAGCCACGCGCTGATCCACCTCGCTGATGGTACCCATCGATGCCACGTAGTCGATGTTGGGCAGTGCGTCACAGACGATGGCCGATCCCACGGCATCTTTGCGCTGGTAGATCCGTCGCTCGCCCGTCCGCGGATCAAGGACGTGGGTTGCCGTGGCCGAGGGTCCGTAGTGGACCCGGCCGGGAGCGATATGCACGTTCTTGGACGGCTCGCCCTCGCGACTGTAGATCGTGAAGCTGGACGGTGCGGTTACCCGCGCCTTTTCTATCATGAAGCTGGGGATGTAGGTCCGTTCTCCTTCGACTCGTGCTCCGTTGTCGTGGAGGATGGTGCGCGCCTCCTCATTCAGCAGCGTGATCCCCGTCCGATCCAACACCTCAAGAGCGGCAAGGTATATCTCCTCACACTGATCGTCTGAGAGGATGCGGAACTGCGTACCGGCGTTCGTGGCGAAGTTCACCCTCATCTATCTTTACCTCCTACCTGCGTGCATACGCTGATCTTCTCAGCGGCTCTGTTTGGCTGCTATCGGTCTTCTCTCGACTCACGGTTGCTGTCCCAATGGCCATCGCATCTCTTGCCCAACTTTCGCTGAATGGAGCACAACGTGATGATGAACCGCGGGGCCGTGACCAGCGTGGCGCAGGCACCCGGGCGGTGTGCTGGTCTGACCACAATGGTGATCTTGGTCTTGTCATCATACCACTTTGACGAAAAAAAAAGAGAGGGCGATTCGACACTAGCTGCTCATCACCCCAGAAAGCCCTCCTCTCTCGTTCACCGGCCAAGCGGACCCTGGAGCAGCCCCGTCTACTCAGGCTCCCACTCGGCCTCGAGCATCAATTGCTCCACCCGTATCAGATGGCCCTTCATGCGTGATGCCGCCAGCTCTGCCGAGCCACGTTCAATAGCGTCGTAGATTCCCCAATGCTCATCAATGGCCTCTTGCCACCGCCCCCTAGTGGCCAAGCTTGACTCGCGCATGAGTGTCAGCCACAGTTCCTGGCTCATCAGCTCGTGGATCAGCTTGCCCACACGAACGAAAAGGGGGTTACCTGCGGCCTTCGCTATGGCGAGATGAAACTCGCGATCAGACCGGCTGAAGACGTCGCTTGCGATGGGCTCAGGCGACTCGTCGTGTTGCGCCAGATGCAACCTCCGCACGATGCGCTCAAGATCCTCTTCCGAGTGCCTGGATGCGGCCGCAGCGGCCACGGCTGGCTCGATAGACCGCCTCAGCTCCATGATGGCAAAGGGGCTCTCGGCCTCGTACGAGGAGAAGTCATCCTCAGTCGACTCCTTCGCGACGCTCTTGCTGACGAAGGTGCCCTGGCCCTGCCGGGTCTCGATCAAGCCCATGACCCGCAAGGCGGCCAACGCCTCCCGCAACGTCGAGCGCCCCACGTTGAGGCTTTCGGCCAGCTCTCGCTCTGGAGGGAGTTTTGAGCCATCAGCAAACTCGCCCGCATCAATCAGACCGATGATCTGGTCAACGATCTGCATGTAGGCCCTACGCGGCTTCACTGGGGTGATAACTGGCATTCTCTCTCCGTGCCGTCTGCAACCTGCGTCGGTGCACAAAGCGCTATCTGTTCCAACCCTGTGTGATCGAGAAAAGACTGGTCATACCACAAGACCACTCATAGTATACAGGTTCTTCAGGCGTTTGTCAAGGGGGAGTTTGCCGCCTTTGCCGTCGCGCTGCAGGGAAGGCTTCCGCTCGCCTCCCAAGAAGTGGGAGCACTGTGGATCGTCCGCCCGATCGGCGACGCCGAGACTTCAGATCGAGACAGCCTTCGCCTGATTTTCAGAAGCGCTCACATCAGGTGTTTTGTGTCGTCGGCTGCAAGGCCGGACGCTGCCCATCACGTCAGGCCCGTTAGATGACCTGTTGGCCCCTTTGGGGTCCCAAATCCTGCACCCAGATCGCCCACCAGGCTTCCAGCCTCAGCCTCTTTGGCTATCGGCGAGAGTTGGTGGGCGACCTTCCCATCACCGTAGCCGACGAAGCCAAAGCCATCGTGGATAGCCTGGAACTCCCCCCCCCAGAGCAACCGATACTCGGAAGACCTCGACTTCAACGGTCCCGGTGATAAGTTGGCTTTGCTGAAAAAAGGGCCTCAGAACCTGACATGATGGGATGAATGTGGTACACTTGTAGGGTAATTGACGGACGATAAGCGTCTAGCCCTTGGAGGTCTATGTTTCGCGAGAACGAGCAACACCGCCAGAAGAGCTTCTTCAGCGCCGAAGACTGGTTGCCCGCGAAGTTGAGAGACAGGCTGTTGAGTTCGTGGGCCGAGGCCTTCTACCGACTCGTGCTGTGTCGGATTGACGAGACGATCTTCGCCCCTCTTTACAGTGAGAATGCATCGCGTCCGAACGTGCCCGTGAATGTGTTGATAGGCTTGGAGATCCTGAAGAGCGGGTTCGGCTGGAGCGATGAGGTGCTG
>CAYQZG010000076.1:15447-18369 GCA_964421785.1 uncultured Anaerolineales bacterium | reverse complement strand
AGAAACCTGTGCGGATGACCTCTTGACATTTCGTGGATAAAGAGCAGGGCGTTGAGCACACTGATGACCTGAGGGGTGTTGAAGATGTGGAATTCGTCGAACGTAAACTGGCGGAAGCGATCTACCATCGGGCCGATGATCTTGTCCGGCGCGTCCTTGGGCCGAACGTAGAACTGTTGCATCACCAGGTGGAAGATGTCCGGATTCGTCAATATGACTTCATGGTTGCGCAATCTGCTCATCAAGGCTTCGCCACGCTGGGCATAGTCTCCGGAAATCATGATCTCATCTAACCGGGCACTGTTGAGCGTGTCGACTTGCAGTCTCGTCCCCCATTTCTCCTGTGAGTCTCGAATCTGACCTCGTTGATCGCGGGCCAACTCGTTGGTGGGGTACATAGCAAACAGCGGGGATTTCCAGTCTTGGAGCAAGACGGGCAGTTGACCGGCAAGGCTCTTACCGTCGCCGGTTATGGCCGTATTGAAGATGACATCAGCGGTTCCCTTGGTCAGAGCGCGATAAGTCTCCGATTGGTGTTCATACAAACAGAATCCGACCGGTACCCGCCTTAACACTTCAGCAGGTACATCGTGCGGATCTGCTAGTTTTGTGTAGACCGGCAGTGTCGTGATCTTCATATGGGTTGCCCTACTCCGCTCGCACCTCCGACATGATGCTGATGGCCATCTCTCGGAATCTCCGCTTGAGTGCCACAGGATCGAGATCCTTCAACACCTTCACCGGCCAGCGCTCTAGCTCGTCGGGAAATGCCTCGGCCTGGTTCAGGGCCACGGCGAACCAATAAAGGTCAAAGCCTGCGTCCTTCTCCGCTGCCAGAGCGATCAGGTCCCCCAGGCTGTCTCGCTGAAGCATGAAGTAGAGATCCGCGGCGTCCCTGGGCTCCGCGCGTCCGTAATAGGCCAACACTTTCCCTGCTTTCAGATCCTCATAATCGTTGACCCGTACTCGCAGAGCTGGGGAGGCTCGAACCGAAAAGGGGAGTCCAAGGCCAGATCTATCCGTAGCTCCTCCTCGTTCTTGGTCAGTAGAAACTCGACATAACTGGTGAAGCGCCGAATGACATTGACACCCCAGCCGTTTTCCCGAAAGACGTCCTCCAGATGACGGGAAAAGGGAGCGATCAGCGGCTCTTCGGCCGTGAACAGCTCCAGATCGAACGAGATGCGATGACCCAGGAAGAACTCAGTCAGTGCCGTCCCACCGGTCAGGTAGAACTGCTCCTGATCGGGCATAGTGGTCAGGAGCGTAAGACAATCCTGCTGGATAGATGTCAAGAGCCCCTTACCTTTGAGCATGCTCCCTCCGTTCTAGGTATGCTGCCCAAAGACCGTGGATCGGTCGCGGCAGATCCAGATCGTCAAGCAGGCGCGCCACGTCGTCTAGCTCAAGTTCCCGTACATCCTCCGCTCGCCCGTGGAGTAGCACCTGGCGGATAGTCCAGCGACGCTGGAACGGATCGTCCAGGTCGATGGTGTCGGTGCTCCAAACGATGTGGCGCGGCGGCCTAATGTGCATAGTCAGTCTCCTCCACTTGCAGGGCTGGCGCTTTGTCTTGCTCGGAAACCTTGCGATTGACTCCCAGTGCCTTCATTCGGTCAGTGTTTCAGTGATCCAAGTGCCGTCTTCTCCTGCCTACGTCCCTATTCTACCATACCCCCACCCCCACAATTGTGGGGATCAATCCCTCACATTCCTCACGCCGTAAGCCTCCGCCATCTCCTCCACCACCCGCTGCATCTCGCGCCGCACCTTCGCCCCGCCCAGTACCCTGCAGTTGGCGCCGTAGTGCAGCAGCGTCTGCACCGCCCAGAAGACACTGCTGGCCTCCCCCCGCACGATGGCGCTACCATCCTCCTGCTGCTCAACCTCTTCCACGTCGATCTGCGGGTGTCGGGTCACTCCAAGCCGGGCGACCCTCGGCGCCAGCTCATACTCGACCCTGTAGCGAGGCGAAGAGGGTTTCACCGGCGGTAGCTTCTGCGGCAGCACCTTCGCGTCCAGGATCCGCCCCAGTCGGTACGTCATGTACTTGCTGGGACGCCAGGTTCTATGGGGGCCATCCACCTGGCGGCAGTAGGCCCGCAGGTAGTAATGTCCCCGGGTCGTATCGAAGTAGTACGGCTCGTAAGGCTCCACCACGTGCCGTCGGGTATGACTATCCTCGTAAGCGGGAGACAAATAGACCAGCTCAAGCTGGCGCTGGCTCGCGAGCGCCTTCCTCAACGCTCTCCGCACCTCGCTGCGGATCTCATCCTCGTCGCGCTGCCGCAGATCGATCTCCAGCGCACTGCGCGCCTGCTCGATCACCGCCACACGCTCCGGATCCAGGTACAATCGCAGCCGCCTGAGCAAGCCGTGCACCTGGTCGTGTTTGGGGGAGCGGTGGTCGAAAGCTTCCCCCAACCAGGCCACAGTCTCCAGGTCCCGGTCGGGTAGATCAAGGAGCGGCAGCCAGGTGTCCTTGATCACATACCCTCCCACCTGATCGTCATAGTAGATATCGACCAAGAGGTGCTTCCGGATGCGGCCCAGGTCCTTCTCCAACCGACGTCGGAGAGCCTCCCGCTCCTCGGGCTCCAGCGGGCCGTGGTGCTTGCTCTCCTCCTCGGACTGCATAGCCTTCAGAAGATCCTCTTTACCGGCCGGCCCACGCTGCACGCACCGAATGATCGCCAGACAGCGGCGTATCACCATCCAGCTGCTCTCGCGTCTGCCTCGGGTCATAGTCTGCTCCATCGTCACAGCATGCGGCCTAAAGGTGGTGGATGATGCCCCAATTATAGTCCCATCCTGACTCACTTCAAGCCGACCGTGTTCATTCACGTAGAACAGCACTGAAAGCAGCTCATTCTCTACCCCACCACGACAACGTGACGTCTTTCCTATCAGACTTCCGAACTA